>JBEIIN010000038.1:0-10923 GCA_040380795.1 Sediminibacterium sp.
AGATTTAGATTTACTCATATATTAAAGATATTGCAGTAAAGATAATGGCAAAAATAAAACCAAGTCAAGTAAAAGCCGAAATTTCCTTAGAACTTGATCTCTTCTTGTTGATCGTCTAAGAATCGGTATTCTACCAAATGACTAGTATTCGAGGCCTGGGAGCTTAATTTAATCTTATACTTCTTTTTCCAACGCTTAATGATACTGGTGAAAACACCCTTGGTTAAATGTGAATGTATAATTGGATGCACCAATATAGTCAAAGACTTATGGCCATGCGTTGTTAAATAAGCTATTTTTTTCTCCATCTCGTCTTCTAATAATAAAGCTGAAGTTATTTTACCTGTGCCCACGCAAGCAGGACAATCTTCAGAAGTATTGATATTTACTTCAGGTCTAATTCTTTGACGTGTTGCTTGTAATAAACCAAACTTTGAAATAGGAAGTACAGTATGTCTTGCTCTATCTGTCTTCATATAATCTTCTAAGGCTTCTTGTACTTTTTTGCGATTTTCAGGAAGTTTCATGTCAATGAAATCAACCACAATGATACCACCAATATCTCTCAGTCTTAATTGTCTAGCAATCTCTTCTGCTGCTTCTAAATTCGTTTGAAGAGCATTTTCTTCTTGGTTATTACTCACACTTTTAAAACCAGAGTTGACATCAATTACATGCAGTGCCTCTGTATGTTCAATAATTAAGTAGGCGCCACTATTTAAATTCACTGTTTTACCAAAAGAAGATTTTACTTGTTTGGTAATACCATACTGATCAAAAATAGCTTGGTCACCCGTATACATTGAAAGGATATTCGCTTTTTGTGGCGCTATTCTTTGCAAGTAACTTAAAGTGATATCGAAAATCTTTTTATCATTGACTACAATTTTATTAAAGTCCTCGTTTAATAAATCTCTAAGTATACTAGTCGTTTTACTTTCTTCATTCATGATTCTAGTGGGAGGCATTGCTCCTTTCAAATTAGATTGAATATTTTTCCAGTTCTGCGTAAGCGTTAATAAATCTTCGTGTAATTCTGCAGTAGACTTTCCTTCTGCAGCGGTTCTAACAATCACTCCAAAATTCTTAGGCCTTACTGCTTCAAATATTTTTTGTAAGCGTTTACGTTCTTCGCCTGAATGAATTTTTTTAGAGACAGCTACAATTTCATTGAAGGGCGTAAGTACTACAAAGCGACCAGCTAATGATATTTCACAAGTAAGCCTTGGTCCTTTAGCTGCAATAGGTTCTTTTAAAATTTGTACTAAAATATGAGGCTTACCATTCAATACTTCGCTAATCTTTCCTGTTTTTACAATTTCAGGAGCTGATTGAAATTTTGCAAAATCAAATTGATTATTTTCATCAGCCGTAGCCTGCTGCGTGTACTTTATAATTGATTTTATATAGGGACTAAGGTCGGTGTAATGCAAAAAAGCATCTTTTTCAAAGCCCACATCTACGAAGGCCGCATTCAGTCCTGGGATAATTTTCTTGACTTTTCCTAAATACAAGTCTCCTACAGACCAACGCGCATCTAGTTTTTCGTTATGTATTTCAACTAACTTTTTTTCCTCTAATAGGGCTATTTCAACTCCTTCTGGGGAGCTATTAATAATTAAATCTTTGTTCACGATAGCAACTTTTAAAAACAGGTAGCCCATGAAAAGCGCTGCAGCTGTTTTATTTTTTTGAGACACATCCACTTTACAAAGGAAGGAAAAGGTAAAGGTAAAGTTGCTTAGTAGATAAGTGGTGTGTGATTTGAAAAGAAGACAAGCGTATCTAGTTAATTAAATACGCTTGTCTTAGGATAGAGAACTATTTGTTCTTTTTCTTATGACGATTCTTTCTTAAACGTTTTTTTCTTTTGTGCGTCGCAATTTTATGACGCTTTCTTTTTTTACCACAAGGCATGTCGAATAATTTTTGTTATAAAATGTTATTTCTTTAATTCTTGAATTCTCTTAGTCACTGCTTCTTTCGCTGCGGGGATATTTACCTTTTCTCTTACTTTGGTATACCATTCAATGGCGCTATTCTTTTGGTTGGTCAATTCATAACACTCTGCCAGGTTTACCATGGCTTCGATGTTATTGGGTTCAAGATTGATGATGATTAAAAAACGTTCGATGGCTTTTTCATACTGTCCCGATTTCTTACCCCCTAATGCTAAAATAAGTTGGCCATAAGTATTTTGTGGATTTTTGTCCACCACTTCTTTCACCTTTAAAATGCCTTGCATAGGATTGTCTGAAATATTCCCAAACAAGTAGCAGGCACCTAAATTTATTTTTGATGTATCATTTATAGGATTGATAACCAATGCTTTCTCTAAAAGAACTTTTGCATTTAGTGCCATCCATTTTTGAAGGGCAGGTGGTGCGTCAGGCGTTGTTAAGTTATTTACCAACAGCTGGGCTGCAAAAGTGAGGCTTTTTTCAGTATTTTCCAACAAAGCAGCGCTGTAAGTGTAATATAAATAAGGTTCAATGCGCTGAGCTGAATCTGCCCAGTATTGAATGATGTTTTTGTAAGCTTTTAAACTATCGCTTACCGTCTTTGATGTAACTAATTGATTTTCAATAGATAACAATACAATTTTTTGATCTGCATTGAGATTTAGCTTAGCGCCATCTACAATGGATTTGGAGCTAAGTTCTTCAGTAGCAGCTAGTTGGCTAGAAGCTGAAGGATCAGGTTTTTTAGATTTGGGAACTAAAAAGTAGAGGATGCTTATTAAAAGCAAGCCAACAAAAACAACAATAATCTGTGGTTTCTTCAAAATAGGTCAATTTCTCGCAAAGGTAAGTTACTTAAGTTTGCTTTTAACCTCGTTTACAAATTCTTTTGCTGGTTTGAATGCAGGAATAAAATGTTCAGGAATTTGAACAGCAATATTCTTTTTAATATTACGTCCAATTTTAGCGGCTCTTTTCTTAGTTATAAAGCTGCCAAAGCCACGTATGTATATGTTTTGGCCGTTCGCTAAGTTTTCTTTCACTTCCTTAAACATAGTTTCTAAAGTAACTAATACGTCCACTTTAGGGATTCCAGTTTTTTCAGAAATTTGATTGATAAGATCAGACTTTCTCATGAAGTTTAATTTTGGTGTTCGGTATTAAAAATAAATTAAATTTTACCTTTCTACAACTATATTCCAATATTTTTATCCATTTTAGCCCATAATTCTAAGCTTATATACATATAAAATATTCATATATGATATTATATAAATGTATAATAGCTGAATAACTGTCTATTTTGAACGTATTTTCCCAATTTTAATCCATTTTTGTCCTCATGTCTAGTCCCTTTACCCGTTTGCTTTTAAACTGGAATCAAAATAAGAATCATCGATCTATGCCTTGGAAAGGGGAGAAAGATCCCTATAAAATATGGCTAAGTGAGATTATTTTACAGCAAACTAGGGTCGAACAAGGCTGGGCTTACTATGAAAAGTTCCTAAAAAACTTCCCAACCATCTTTCAATTAGCAGCGGCCAAGGACGAAAAAGTATTTAAACTTTGGGAAGGATTGGGCTATTATAATCGTTGTAAAAATTTATTGTTTACCGCAAGGCATATCGTAAAAGCTTTCAAAGGAAAATTTCCAAACAGCTATGAAGGTTTATTATTATTAAAAGGGGTAGGGCCCTATACGGCATCGGCCATTGCTTCCTTTGCTTATAATTTACCACATGCAGTGGTGGATGGAAACGTGTTCAGGGTTTTTTCAAGATTTTATGGGATTGCCACACCCATTGATACCAAAGAAGGTATTGCCATATTTAATAAAATTGCATTTGAAAATTTATCTAAAACGCAAGCGGGTATCTATAATCAAGCCCTGATGGATTTCGGCGCCACCATTTGCAAACCCATGGCAGCTCAATGTCCTAGCTGTGTCATGCAAAAAAAATGCATGGCCTTTACCCAAAACCAAGTAAACTTATTACCCGTTAAATTAAAAAGCATTCAAAAGAAAAATAGGTTCTTTGACTTTTTCATTTTTAAATACGAAGATCAATTTTTAATACAAAAAAGAGGCGAGGGTGATATTTGGTCCAACCTTTATCAGTTTTATTTAATTGAAAATGAAAGAGCAGCAGCCATCGATAAAAAATATATTCAAAAATTTATTTTGGAGCCTTTAGCGATTGCTGCAAAAAATATTATTTCCCTACTGCCCTCTACTGTTTATAAACAGACACTTACCCACCAACAAATAGAGGCAAGATTTATCATTATACAATTAGACAAGAAACCTGCCCTTTTTGCTAAGGCCTTATGGGTTAAAAAAGAAGGGTTTAAGAAGTATCCATTTCCTAAAATCGTTAACGATTTTTTAAAAATGGCCTTGGCCAAGGGGAAATCGGGTTTTTCTTTGTAAAAATGGTAACTTTCCGTCATAAATTCATCCAGATTGGAATATCACTCGGGACCTTTATTTAATTTACTTGCAGCCAATACGGCCAGTCTTCAACAAGACAGCGGCTTACTTATTTTAATGTTTATTTTATTATTTCTATCCTTTGTCATAGCAGGATCTGAAGTGGCCTTCTTTTCTTTATCTTATAAAGATATCCAAGTATTAAAAACAAAAAATTATAAGCCCTTTCAAAGAATTGTTGCTTTATTAGAGGATCCGAAAAAGTTATTGAGCTCTATGCTTATTGCCAATAGCTTTATTAATATTTGTATTATTTTAATTGCCAATATTTTAATTGATCATTTTTTTATTTTCGATAATTTTTCCATTCCTGGAATGGAATTTATTATTAAAGTGGTCGCTGTTACTTTACTACTTTTATTTTTTGGTGAAATTTTGCCCAAGGTAATGGCCACTCAAAATAATATTCGTTTTGCACAAGACTTTGGTTTCATTATTCAAGTAGTGTATATTATTTTTTCAAAACCTAGTGGCTTATTGGTTAAGTATACCAATAAGATTGAAAAAAAATTAGAACAAAAAAGAGTGGGTAGTTCTTATAGCATGGAAGAATTAGACCATGCCATTGAATTAACTACTTCTCCCAATAATCAAGCCAATGAAAAAAATATTTTAAAAGGTATTGTTAAGTTTGGAAATATTTCTGTTAAACAAATCATGAAAACAAGATTAGATGTTTGCGGGGTAGATGCCTCTATTTCTTTTAATGATTTATTAGCGCATATTAAAGAGCATAATTATAGCCGCTTTCCAATTTACAAAGAAGACTTAGACACCATTGCGGGTATTATCCATACAAAGGACATCATTCCACATATTAGTGAAAATACAGACTATGATTGGAAGCCATTAATTCGTCCTGCTTTTTTTGTACATGAGCAAAAAATGATTGAAGATTTATTAAAAGAGTTTCAATCAAAGCGAATTCACTTTGCCATTGTCGTGGATGAATTTGGTGGAACCAGCGGTATCATTACATTAGAGGACATCTTAGAAGAAATAGTAGGGGATATTAAAGATGAATTTGATGAGGAAGAATCTATGATTAAAAAAATAGATGAATATCATTATATTATTGAAGGAAAGTCAACCATTATTGATTTTTGTAATTTTATTGAAATTGCCACCAACTATTTCGATACCGTAAAAGGAGAAAGTGATACAGTGGCAGGTTTATTTTTAGAATTAGCTGGCGCCTTTCCTTCAATACAGCAAGTGGTTAAGTTCAAACAATTTAGTTTTACAGTACTTGAAATTCAAAAAAATAGAATTCATAAAATTCAATTAATTATTACGCCTTTGCCTACTCAAAATATTGACAATGGCTAAACTAAGTGGCGCAGTACTTATTGCTTTATTTTCTTCCATATTATTTTTAGCGGCTTGTAATAGCCCTTATACTACTAAAAATAAAGGGTACTCGAAACTTTCTTTTCCTGCAAAGTCCTACCAAGTTTTTAATCAAACAACTGCTCCCTATAGTTTTGAATATCCTAGTTATGCCCTTATTGATGAAAATATAAATGAGCAAAGAACAGGGCTTCAAAAAGGCAAGTGGTTGAATATTCGATTCCCTGGCCAAGAAGCTACTATATATATAAGTTATATAGCCATGCAAACAAAGCAGCTAGATACTTTAATTAGGGATGCCTATACTTTTGCCAATAATCATAATAATAGGGCTAGCTCTATTGCCGATTCGGTTTTCCAAAACAAGCAAGGAGTGGAAGGTATTTTTTTTACCATCGATGGTGAAGTAGCCACACCCTATCAGTTTTTTGTAACCGATTCTACGCGTCATTTTTTTAGAGGCGCTTTGTATTATGATGCCACCCCTAATCAGGATTCCTTAGCACCTGTGAATGCTTTTTTACTAGAAGACATAAAGCATATTTTGAATACTTTTAGATGGAAAAAATGATATCTTTATCCAATAAATTTTCCTAATGATAATTATTGACAATGTTTTAGTGAGCGACTTACTAGTGGAAGAACAGTTTGTATGCGACTTATCTAATTGCAAGGGGGCCTGTTGTGAAGATGGTGATGCCGGTGCACCACTTGAAAATAAAGAAAAAGAGTATGTGAAGGAGTTTTATGAAAAGGTAAAGCCTTATATGACCAAAGAGGGCATTCAAGAAGTAAAAGAAGTAGGTCCTTATTTATATGATCGTGAATTTGGCTGGGTAACACCTACTATAAATGGTGCCATATGTGCTTATGGCTATAAAGAGAAAGGCGTTATTAAATGTGCCTTTGAGCAAGCCTATAATGATGGCAAGATTCCTTGGAAAAAGCCCCTTAGCTGCCATTTATTTCCCATTAAAATTCAGAAAAGTAAGCAGGATCCAAAAGTGGAATATGTAAACTATGAACCTCGTGAGGACTTATGTAAATCGGGCTGTTCCCTAGGCGTGAAATTAAAAGTGCCCGCCTACCAGTTTCTAAAGGAATCCATTGTTAGAAAGTATGGGGAAACATTTTATGAGACCTTGGATGCCACAGCGAAGCATCTTAAAAATAAATAGCTATTTTTGTGCTCATGGAAAGTATTTACGCAGCCTCCTTTTTTGAAAAAAGCACCGCCAAAGCGCTTGATAAATCCCACTATAAAAAAATTAATTTTAATATTGGTAAGTACAATGCCGTGGTACCAAAAGGCAAAGAACAATTCACTGATTTAAATCGCGTTAAAGAATTAGCCAAGAATAAAAGATGGGAAGCCATTGAACATTTAGATATATACCTTAATCAATTTGAAGAGCAGATTACTAAAAGAGGGGCTAAAGTATTTTGGGCGGAAGACAGTGAACAAGCTTTAAATTTTATCGGAGAAATTTGTGAACAGAAAAAATGTAAATCTCTTGTGAAAAGCAAGAGCATGGTCACTGAAGAAATTCATTTAAATAATTATTTAGAATCGGTAGGTATTGAAAGTGTAGAAACTGATTTAGGAGAATACATTCAGCAAATGGATGGAGAAGCGCCTTATCATATTGTGACACCTGCTATGCATAAAAGCAAGGAGGATGTGGCTAAATTATTTAATGAGAAATTAGGAACTGATATTAATTTAACACCAGAGCAGTTAACACTGGTGGCTAGAAAAAATTTAAGAGAAAAATACGTACAGGCAGAAATAGGTGTAACGGGTGCTAATTTTATTATTGCAGATGTGGGTGCAATTGCAGTGACTGAGAATGAGGGTAATGCAAGATTATCAGCAGCCTGGCCTAAGACACATATTGTCATTGTGGGCATTGAAAAAATGATTCCTTCCATTAATGACCTTGGTTTATTTTGGCCCTTATTAGCTACTTATGGTACTGGACAACAAGTAACCGTTTATAATAGTATTATCTCAGGTCCAAGACAAAAAGATGAAACAGATGGTCCTGAAGAGATGTATGTTATCTTACTTGACAACGGTCGCACCGATTTACTTGCGAATACAAAAAGTAGAGAAGCCCTTTATTGCATAAGATGTGGTGCTTGTTTAAACGCTTGTCCTATCTATAAAAATATTGGAGGCCACGCCTACGATACTACTTATAGTGGACCTATTGGAAGTATTATTACGCCTCATTTAAGAGGCATGCACGATTATAAGCATTTAAGTTATGCTTCTAGTTTATGCGGTAACTGCACAGAAGTATGCCCCGTTAAAATAAATTTGCACGAGTTGTTATTGGAGAATAGAAAAGAGGCAGTAGAATTAGGAGAAGCTAGTTTTGCTGAAAAATTTGCTTGGAAGGCTTGGAAACAAACTTCTATGAATAGAAGACTCATGAACCAAGGCACAGCTCCCATCAAAAATTGGGTCATTAATAAAATGTTTAAGGGCTGGTCTAATCAGAGAGCCCCTTTGGAATTTCCTGCCAAAACATTTAATCAACTTTGGAAGGAAGGGCATAAGAAATAAACTTTCAACTAATCATTACATTCCATCTGCATCGGCAATAGCTTCCACGGGATCCTTCTGTTTTTTTAGACTTCTATTGACTAAGTAAACACCAATAAGGGTGCAGATAGTACCCACTATACTCGTAAAACTCATTTCTTCATTCAACAGTAAAGAGCCTACCCAAATAGCAACAATAGGATTTATATAAGCATATAAAGAAGCAATAGCCGGATGTAAATGTTTCATGCTATAGATAAATGAAATAAAGGCAAAGACTGAACCGCCGATGACCATGTATATAATGACCCACCAAGAAATGGCAGGGATTTCGTCTAGTGCAATATAATCACCCGTATACAAAGTAAATAAACCCATGGTGACAGCACTTATCAGCATTTGCCATCCAATGGAGTAATAAGCATTCATATTAATTTTATTTCTTGCTATCATAATTGAACCCACACTCCAGGTAATCATTGCAAACAAAGATAAGCCTACGCCTAATGCATAATTTGTTCCATGCACCAATAAACTATCCTTATAAAAAATAAAGCCAATACCTAACAGACCTAATAATAGGCCAATCATAGTTTGCGTTGTAATTTTAATGGCCTTAAAATAAAATCTTTCAATGAGTACAACCGATAAAGGATATAATGCTGCAATTAATGCCGCAAGCCCACTGGTGATAAATTGTAAACCATAAGTAGCAATGCCATTAGAGGATACAAACATTAAAAAAGCCATGGGAATTAACCAAAGAAACTGTTTGAAAGAAGGAAAGCCTTCACCTCTTAATAAAAAAAAGCCCACATAAATACTACCTCCTAAAAACTGACGAATACTGGCTAGTTCAAAAGCAGGCATATGTGATACACCCATTTTACTTGCCACCCAAGTGGTTCCCCAAACTATACTTGTAACGCCTAAGGCTAAATATGCTTTTTTTTGATTAGCCATGTGGTTTGGCTTAATGTTTGAAATGTCTTTGTTCAGTCATCACCATGGCAAGCCCATTCGCTTGGCAATAAGCTACACTGTCTTTATCTCTAACCGAGCCTCCTGGCTGAATATAAGCTTCAATTCCTTCTTCATGTGCAATTCTTACGCAATCATCAAAAGGGAAAAAGGCATCTGAAGCGAGGCTAGCGCCCTTTAAATCAAATTTAAATTGCTTGGCTTTTTCAATCGCATGTCTAAGGGCGTCTACTCTACTAGTTTGACCACAACCCTTACCTACTAATTGATTGTTTTTAATTAAAGCAATGGCATTACTTTTTAAATGCTTGCAAATAATATTTCCAAAAATTAAATCTTCTTTTTCTTTTTCAGAACTTGGTCTTGCGCCTACTTCTTCCCACTTGCTATAATTACCATTGTCTAACCCTTGTTCTAAGATGCCATTAAGGATTGATTTTTTTTGCGTAGGGTTAAAACTTACCTCATTTTTCAATTCTAATAGAATTCTATTTTTCTTAGCCGATAAAATAACTAAGGCAGCAGGATCAAATCCAGGGGCAATCAATACTTCAAAAAATATTTCTTGAATGGCTTCTGCAGTAGCTACATCCACTTTTGCATTGGTAACAAGCACACCGCCAAAAGCACTTTCAGGGTCACCCGCTAAGGCTGCCTGCCAGCTTTCAAAAACAGTATTTCTTTTAGCCACACCGCATACATTAGTATGTTTAATAATAGCAAAACTAATTAGGGGTAAGTCTGCTATTAAAGCAATAGCCGCATCTACATCTACTAAATTATTATAAGATAATTCCTTGCCATGTAATTGTGTAAACCAATTTTCTAAGTTGCCATAAAAAGTAGCTACTTGATGTGGATTCTCTCCATATCTTAAAACCTTACCAGTAGGGGGGTTGAAATAATTGCTAATGGCTACATCATAATGCATGACTACCTCAAAAGCTTTAGCTGCAAAGGATTTTCTTTGCTCAATGGTTGTGGTTCCTTTTTGATCAATAAGTATTTGGTTCAATTTTGAATAATCGTCTTTAGCAGCAATGACTACTAAGTCTCTAAAATTCTTGCCAGCTGCTCTAATCATAGAAGGTCCGCCAATATCAATTTTTTCTATGATTAATTTTTCTTCGTCTGTATTTTTTAAAGTTTCTTCGAAAGGGTACAAGTCTACAATGACTAAATCTAAAGCGGGAATTTTATACTGCTCCATTTCTTTTAAATCTTGGTCTTCATATCTTCTGCCTAAGATGCCTCCAAAAATAGAAGGGTGTAATGTTTTCACTCTTCCTCCTAAAATAGAAGGGTAGCCAGTTACGGTTTCTACTCCTATACAAGGAATGCCTAATTCTTCGATGAATTGTTGAGTACCACCGGTAGAATAAATAGTAATATTTAAGGCGTGTAAGGTTTTAGCTAATGGGGCTAAACCATCTTTGTAAAAAACTGAAATTAAGGCTGATTGTATTTTCTTTTCCATACGCAAAGGTAAGCCCTTCCATTTTTTTGCTTCCTTTTGCTTTTCCACAAAAATTAGCCTGTACTGAATAACTTTATGATCGAGTAGCAGCAAAATAGACCTGTTAAATACA
>JBEIIN010000039.1:0-10916 GCA_040380795.1 Sediminibacterium sp.
CGAGAAAAATTTTGATCCTGCCTTTATGTCGGGTTCTTTCCGTTTAAAAGAAGGTCAAATATCTGCGCCTATTAAATCTAAATTTGGTTACCATATCATTCAACTTATTTCAAGATCAGGTGATGAAGCGGTGGTAAAACATATTTTACGTATTCCTCCAATTACCAATGATGAAATCAATGAAACAAAATTGTTTTTAGATAGTATTAGAAAAGAGATGGTCGCTAATAAATTAAGTTTTGGTGAAGCCGTTAATAAATTTAGTGATGACGAAAGTAGCAAGTTTAGCGGTGGTGCCATCACTGGTCGTGATGGGTCTACTTATGTAAACATTGACCAATTGGACAAAGAAATGGTGGTTTTATTGAAAAATATGAAGCCAGGTGAAATTTCTGCACCGCAGGTATATTTAGACGATCGTGGTAGAAAAACAGTAAGACTTATTTTTTTTAAAGAACGCACCTCTCCTCACAGAGAAAATTTAAAAGAAGATTATAATAAAGTAGCACAACGTGCACTAGAAGAAAAAAAGGCCAAATCAATGGATGCTTGGTTCAAAGAACGTGTACCTAATTATTATGTTTTTATAGACGATTCTTTACAAGCTTGTCCTGAATTAAGAGATTGGACAAAAGTGGCTAATCAGATTGTGAAAGAAAAGACATTTTAATTTTCTTATCCCTATGTCATCTATTTTTTATCCAGCGAATAAAAGAGGCCATGTTCAATTTGATTGGCTAGACACTTACCATAGTTTTAGTTTCGGACAATATCATGATCCTACTAAAATTCATTTTGGGGCGCTCCGTGTTTTAAATGACGACAAAATTGATGCAGGCATGGGCTTCGGTACGCATCCCCATGATAACATGGAAATTATTACCATTCCTTTATTTGGCGATTTACACCACAGAGATAGCACAGGCAGAGATTGTATTATTAAAGAGCATGATGTTCAAATAATGAGTGCAGGTTCGGGTATTCAACATAGCGAGGTCAATCCCAATAAAGATAAAAGAGTTGAGTTATTCCAAATTTGGATCTTTCCTAAAGAAAGAAATATTACTCCTAGGTATGATCAGAAATCCTTTCTTCCAGAAGATAGGGTGGACCAACTACTTACCGTGGTATCCCCCAATGAACCAGATACCTTATTCATTAATCAAGATGCTTGGTTGTCACTTGGTCATTTTAAAAAGCCTTTCTCCACTAATTATGCCATGCACCAAGCTGGCCAAGGCCTTTTTGCTATCTGTATTGAAGGAAACTGCACCGTGGGAGGTCAAATCCTAGGACGTAGAGATGCGGTGGGCATTTCGGGGGTAGAAGCGGTCCAACTGGAAGCTGCTGCCGGCTCCGACCTGCTACTTATAGAGATTCCTCACTTTACTTCGAAAGCTTAGAAATTTTTTTACTTCTTTACTAGTATACAATAGCTAACTATTGTAAATTTGGGGCTCCTTAAACTCCATCATGAGCGACGAAATCAAACACGAATGTGGCCTAGCCTATATTCGACTTAGAAAGCCTCTTTCTTATTATCTTCAAAAAAGAGGGTCGGTTACCTACGGATTAAACAAATTATACCTCTTGATGGAAAAACAGCACAATCGTGGACAAGATGGTGCGGGTTTAGCTACACTTAAATTAAATATTGAACCAGGCAATCCTTTCTTATACAGATTACGCAGTAATGCACAACAACCTATTGCCGATTTATTTTATAAAATAGGTTTAGAAATACAAGAGCTTGAAAAGTTTCAACCAGATATTGCCAAACATCCAGGTTTAATGAAAGGACATTTACCTTTTATGGGTGAAATTTTATTGGGGCATTTGCGTTACGGAACACAAGGAAAAAACAATCTTGATTTTTGTCATCCTTTTATCAAGCGCAATTTAATACCAGGTAAAAATTTAGCCTTAGCAGGTAATTTTAATTTAGTCAATACCGATGAGCTATTTGAAAAAATTAATTTAGATCCAGCTCCTTTTGAAAAACAAAGCGATTTAGCAGCGATGATGGAAGTGATACATCATTTCCTCAGCAATGAAGAATCAATTAATCCTAATAATCCCAATATTGCTGATGTTTTAAAGAAGGCGGTTCCTTTATTTGACGGAGGCTTTACAGTGGGGGGCTTGGTAGGTAATGGACATAGCTTTATTTTAAGAGATGCCCATGGCATCAGACCCGCTTATTATTATATTGATGACGAAGTAATTGTAGCAGCTAGTGAAAGAGCTGCTATTAGAACCACATTTAATGTGGGTGAAAATGAAGTATTAGAACTTATGCCTGGGCAAGCATTACTAGTAGACGATGAAGGCAATTACAAGATTGAACAAATTATTGAACCTAAAGAAAGACGCGCTTGCTCTTTTGAAAGAATTTATTTTTCAAGAGGCAGTGATGAAAAAATTTATAGAGAAAGAATTTCGCTGGGTAATCATTTAAGTAAAATAGTTTTAGAGCGCATTGAAAATGATTTAAAAAATACCATTTTCTCTTATATACCCAATACGGCTGAAGTAGCTTTTTATGGCTTAGTAAAAGGTATGGAAAAGTACTTGAATAAAATTAAGGTCGAAAGAATTTTAAGTTGGGGTACTGATGTTACTGAAGAGAAGTTAGAGGCCATGATTAATCGTAAGATTAGACAAGAAAAAATTGCGATTAAAGATGTGAAACTACGCACTTTCATTACAGAGGATACCAATAGAAATGAGATGGTGCAACACGTATACGATATTACCTATGGTACCGTCCGCAAGGATGAAGATACCTTGGTCATTATTGATGATAGTATTGTAAGAGGCACCACTTTAAAAGAAAGTATTATTAGAATGCTGTCTCGCTTAGGCCCTAAAAAAATAATAGTCGTTTCTTCTGCCCCTCAAATTAGATACCCCGACTGTTATGGAATAGACATGAGCAAGATGAACGATTTCATTGCCTTTAGAGCGGTGATTGCTTTATTGAATGAGAAAGGAATGACAAATGTTATTGATGAGGCCTATCAAAAAATAATTGCTTTAGAAGCTTCTAATGAATTACATACTGAAAATGTGGTACGTCAATTATACAAACCATTTACCCCTGAAGAAATTTCAGATAAAATTGCACAGTTAATTACCCCTGAAGATATTAAAATACCGGTTGAAGTTATTTATCAAACTATTGAGGCTTTACATGATTGTTGTCCTACCAATACCGGCGACTGGTACTTTACGGGTAACTATCCTACCCCTGGAGGTAATAAGGTTTGCAATAAAGCCTTTAAAAATTATGTAGAAGGGAAAAATGTAAGAGGCTATTAATTAGAAAAAACGTATTCACAAAAAAGGATCCTAAATTATTAGGATCCTTTTTTTATAAGTGAACTATTTTATAAGTGAACTATTTTATGAGTGAACTATTGTAATACTTAAACCCTATAACAAATAGCATTAATGTTCATGCCTGCGCCCACTGAGGCGAAAATAACTACGTCTCCTTTATGTAATTGATGCTCCTTGTATTTGCCACGCTTTACCATATCGTATAAAGTAGGAATGGTAGCCACTGAGCTATTACCTAGTTCATGAATACTCATGGGCATTACATTTTCAGGTACTTCTCTAATGCCATACAACTTAAACAATGCTTTTATAAAACCTTCATCCATTTTTTCATTGGCCTGATGTAAGAAGAATTTTTTCACCTCATGAATATCTACGCCTGCCTTTTCAATACATTCTTTCATGGCAATAGGTACATTCTTAATGGCATACTCATAAACTTTACGGCCCTTCATTTTAATATATCTTGTAGCCTCATCCCCTTCCGGATGATATGATTTACCTAAATATAAGAAGTAAGCTTCGTCCATACAATGGCTTTGCACACTGCTGGCCAGTATACCACTTGTGTTATCTGTTGAATTTTCTACAATACAAGCACCGGCGCCATCACTAAAAATCATACTATCTCTATCGTGTGGATCTATCACTCTACTTAAAGTTTCAGCCCCTATGACTAAACATCTTTTGGCTAAACCCGATTTTATAAAAGAGTCGGCATGTATCACACCTTGTATCCAACCTGGGCAACCAAATAATAAATCATAGGCTACGCAATTAGGATTACGAATGCCTAATAAATTTTTTACCCTTGAGGCAATGGCTGGAATAGTATCGGATTGAATAGTACCCGTAATGACATTACCGAAATTATGTGCTACAATAATCTGATCAATGGTTTCAGGGTCAATGCCTGCATCTTCAATGGCTAAGGCAGCTGCCTTGGTAGCCAGGTCAGAGGTATTTACATTTTCTTCTGCATACCTTCTTTCATAAATACCTGTGATATCTTTAAATTTCTCAAAAATTTCTGCATTGGGTGTATTAATTAATACCCCATCTTCTCCATAAAAACTATGGTCGCTAAAAGAGGTATTAGGTACAATAAGACTAGGTATATAGCTGCCCGTTCCAGTGATGATGGTTGCCATTGGAAGAATTTAGGTTTATGAAACTAATGCGTTCTAAACTAAGATAAGAATTTCTGCCGAATTTTAATGTAATTGTCTCTAGATGTATTATACTTTAGATGTACTTGTCGCCCTTATGTCTTTTCACTTCGGCTACATATTCTTTAATGGACTGCTCTTTTTCTTTACTACATATAAGAAGTACATCCTTGGTGTCTACAACAATAAAATCATCTAAGCCTTGCACCACTACTAGTTTATCCTTAGGGGCATTAATCATACACTTAGTAGCGTCAATCACAATCACATTATCAGAGGCTACGGCGTTGGCGAAATAATCTTTCTCCATGGCATCATAAGCACTATTCCAAGTTCCTAAGTCACTCCATCCAAAGCTTGCAGGTATTACATATACATTGTCTGCTTTTTCCATAATAGCAATATCAATTGATATATTTACGCACTGCGGATATATTTTTTGAATAGATTGTTTTTCTGCTGCAGTATTAAAATATTCTTTTTCCCCATCAAATAATTCAAACATTTCTGGTTGGTACTTTTCAAAAGCAGCAATAATGGTAGAAGCTTTCCAAGCAAAAATACCGGCGTTCCATAAAAAATCGCCACTGGCTATAAAGGACTCTGCAATTTCTTCCGTGGGCTTTTCAGTAAATGTTTTTACTTTATAAACACCCTTGCTCACTTCTAGCCCCTCGTATTGAATATAACCATAACCAGTATTGGGATTTGTAGGCTTAATACCTAGTGTGGCCAAGGCCTTGATATTCGAGACAAAATCAAGTGATTGTTCTACAATTTTTTGAAAGTTCTCTTGTTCTAAAATTAAGTGATCACTTGGCGCTACTACAAAAGTGGCTTGAGGATCCTTCTGGGCTAATTTAAAAGAGATATAAGCTATGCAAGGCGCTGTATTTTTTTTACTAGGCTCTGCTAAAATATTTTCTTTAGGTAAATTAGGTAGTTGCTTTTCTACTATAGAAACATATTCTTCTGAAGTAACAATGTAAATATTTTCAGCTGGTATAAACTGCGTATATCTTTCGTAGGTCCACTGAATTAAAGTTTTCCCCGTATTAAGTACATCTAAAAATTGCTTAGGATAAGCCGTTCTACTCATTGGCCAAAATCTACTTCCTATTCCTCCAGCCATAATGGCTACATAATGATGTTTGTTTTGCATACTTGTCTTTGATTTATAAAATCCCCTCTTTCATTAAGTCGTGTATATGAATCATTCCCACAAAACTATTGTCTTTCGCTACTATTAATTGACTAATATCTTTTTGTTCCATCAAGGCCAAGGCTTCTACTGCTAATGCGTCAGACGCAATGGTAATAGGCCCTGCGTGAAATATAGTAGCTGCTGTTAAGTCTTGAATACTTGAATGATTTTCTAACATTCTACGAATATCTCCATCTGTAATAATACCTAATACTTTTTCGTTTTCATCTATCACTACTGCTGCGCCTAATCTGTTTTTAGAAATAACTAGTATCACTTCTTTTAAAGGTGTATTTGCTTTTACAGATGGCTTTGGATTTACCTGCGCCATTTGACCGGCAGTCAATGTCAATCTCTTTCCTAAATTTCCGCCAGGATGAAATTTTGCAAAATCACTTGCCTTTATTTTTTTCAATTCCATTAAACACATTGCGATAGCATCGCCCATTGCCATTTGCGCAGTCGTAGAAGAAGTAGGTGCTAAATTATGTGCACATGCTTCTTTATCTACAGTAGTATTAATGACCCATTTGGCATGATTCGCTAAATAACTTTCGGTATTGCCTACCATGGCAATGATTGAATTTCCAAAGCCAGTTACTAATTGAACTAAATTTTTTATTTCAGGGCTTTCACCACTTTTACTAATAATTAAAACCAAGTCTTTTTGATTGATCATACCTGAATCGCCATGGATGGCATCGGCAGCGTGCAGAAATAAGGCAGGGGTTCCAGTCGAGTTACAAGTAGCTACCATTTTTTGAGCAATGATGGCACTTTTCCCAATACCACTTACGACTAATCTTCCTTCAGTAGTATAAATAGCTTTCACCGCTTCTATAAAAGGGGTATCTATAAATTTTTGTAAGCCAGTAATGGCTGCCGCTTCAATTTCTAGCGTTCTTTGGGCAATAGCGGTTATTTGTTTATCCATATGCGGTTTAAGAATCAGCAAAGTTAACGTTTCAAGCATATTCAGCCCTATTTTTAAAAAATCCTTAAAAAAAAGATTTTTAGTAAAATAATAGAGGAGTTGAACAATACTGAATTAAATTCGCTAACTTATATAGCTATTTTACACCGAAATAGTTGATTTTAAGATAATTACAGATGGCGACCACTAAAAAACCAATAAAAAAGGCCCCCGCTACTATGGCTAAGAACAATTCAGTTAGCCCTGCCGTATTATTAAAGGCATTAGAGGAACAATTCGGATTCAAGCAGTTTAAGGGTACCCAAGAAAAGGCCATTGTCTCTTTATTGAGTGGTCGAGATACTTTTGTGATCATGCCCACTGGTGGCGGTAAAAGTTTATGCTATCAATTACCTGCTTTAATGCTACCCGGTTGTGCCATTGTTGTATCGCCTTTGATTGCGCTGATGAAAAACCAAGTAGACCTTGTGCGTGGCTATAGTGAAAAAGATGAAGTGGCTCATTTCTTAAATTCCTCTTTAAATAAAGGTCAAATTAAAGTGGTGAAGGCCGACCTACTGAGTGGCAAAACCAAATTATTATATGTAGCGCCTGAAACTTTAACGAAGCAAGAAAATTTAGATTTTTTTAGCGACTTAAATGTTTCCTTTTTTGCAGTAGATGAAGCGCACTGTATTTCAGAGTGGGGCCATGATTTCAGACCAGAATATAGAAGACTCAAAGAAATGATGGAAGAGATTAATGCCAATGTGCCCATCATTGCTTTAACTGCAACCGCTACACCTAAAGTACAAAGTGATATTGTTAAAAATTTATCGCTGCGAGATCCTGAAATTTTAATTTCTTCTTTTAATAGAGCCAACCTGTATTATGAAGTGCAACCCAAGGTAAAAAAAGAAGTAACTGTAAAAAGTATTGTAAGATATATTTCTGGGCATAAAGGAAAGAGTGGTATCATCTACACGCTCAACAGAAAAACAACAGAAGAATTAGCCGATTTATTAATTGCTAATAAAATTAAAGCTGTCGCTTATCATGCAGGCTTGGATCAAAAACTAAGAGCCAATAGACAGGATCAGTTTTTAAATGAAGATGTGCAAGTCATTGTGGCCACCATTGCTTTTGGAATGGGTATTGACAAACCCGATATTCGATTTGTCATTCATTATAATATTCCTAAGTCCATTGAAAATTATTATCAAGAAACGGGCCGTGCAGGCAGAGATGGCTTAGAAGGAAATTGTATTTTATATTATGCTCATAAAGACGTTTCTAAGCTAGAACATTTTTTAAGAGACAAGCCCTTAAGTGAAAGAGAAGTGGGTGCACAATTAATAGATGAAACAGTGGCCTTTGCAGAAAGTGGTGCCTGTCGTAGAAGAAGTTTATTGCATTATTTTGGAGAAAGCTGGGAAGATAAAAACTGCGGCAAATGTGATAATTGTTTACAACCTAAAGAAAGAATTGAAGCAAAAACACAGTTAGTTCAATTATTAAAAACAATTGAAGCTTTGAATGAGCGTTTTGTAGCAGACTATGTTATTCAAGTTATCATGGGCGATTATACACCTCAATTAGGTTTATATAGACATGAAAAATTACCCGAATTTGGAATAGGAAAAGAACAGGATCCTTTGTTTTGGAATAGCTTAGTAAGACAGGCCATGCTTGAAGCCATTATTGAAAAAGATATTGAAGAATATGGCCTACTTAAAATAACGCAGAAGGGCAAGAAGTTTTTAAAAAAACCTACTAGCTTTACCTTTGTTTTAAACAATGTATTTTCAGACGAAAACGCAGAAGACGATGAAGCAGAAGGTCCTGAATCTGCAGGCGCTACCGATGAAGTTTTGTTTGAAATGTTGAAAGACTTGCGTCAAAAAGAAGCAAAAAAAATTAGCCTTCCACCCTTTGTTATTTTCTTAGAGACTTCCTTGCAAGACATGGCTACACTCTATCCTACAAGCATTGAGGAACTAGACAGATGCCAGGGCGTAAGCAAGGGTAAGGCTATTAAATATGGTAAGCCCTTTGTGACAATGATTGAAAAGTATGTGACTGAAAATAATATTGAAAAGCCCGATGATTTTGTAATGAAATCGGTGGCGAATAAATTCAATCACAAAATTTACATCATTCAAAATGTAGATAAAAAAATTCCTTTAGAAACCATTGCTAAAAATAAAGACCTTAAACTAGAAGCTTTGTTAGAAGAAATGGAAACCATTGCAGCAAGCGGCACTAAATTAAATTTAGATTATGCCATTGATGAATGGTTAGATGAATATGATCAAGAAGAAATTTTAGAATACTTCAAGAACTGCGAAACTTCCTCACTTCAAATTGCGCAAGAAGAATTAAGTGAAAATAACTATTCTTGGGAGCAGTTAAAAATAATGCGCATTAAGTTTTTAAGCGTGGTTGGTAATTAATGCGTGAACTCGTTACCTGCAGTTAAATAACTATTTACCCTTTCTGCTACATTTTTTCTTACACTCATGTAATAAAAATTATAATCGGCAATATGATAGTTCTCTGTTGTGTATAAAAAGCTACCAAAAAAACGAGGCTTTGCTGTCCATAAAACTCCTTTATGGTTTATAGCGCCTGCTACATTTGGCGTTATTTTATTAAAGTCATAAAGTACAGCCCCTTTGTTTTGGAACCTGTCTACATTGGTTATATCAGCAGACCAAGAAAGAGGATTGGTTACAATGGCCGTAAATTTTTCTTTTTTCACAAATTCAGTCACAAAGCCTTCATGGTAAGTTCTCCAAGAACAAATACAGCCTGTTGCATTAGGTTTTTCGCAGGCCTTCAGTGATGTATAAATAGCAGGGTCCACTGGTATACCTACTACATAGGCTACTACTAATTTTTTACTTAAGGGTTTACCATCAAAAAATTCTTTCAATAATCTAATGGTATGCGTGGAGCCTTGACTATGAGATGCAATAATAATGGGTCTATCATTATTATAATGCTCCAAATAATATTCAAAAGATTTTTTTACATCCTGATAAGCTAATTCAAAAGCAGCCATTGCATAGCCTGTATCTATTTTATTATTCGGTGTATAGGATTTAATATGTGCTTGACGATACCTTGGTGCAAAAATTCTACCTGCCTCATTGAATACGGAAGCTTGGTTAAGTATGGTTGGATAATCTGTTTTCAGATTGGTTTTATAATCATTGAAAGATGCAGACCATCCATAAGGTTTACTGCTATCTAAATAAGTAGTAGGGTGCACAAAAAAAACATCTGCATTAGCACTAGGAGTATAACTAGCTTTTAAAGGAGCAGGTACACTATCGGAGGGGTCATTTTTTTCAGGATGGGCAGCCCAATATTGTAAATTGCTATAATCTGGAACCTCTTGGTATTTTTCTTGCGCGTATACAAGTTCTAATTTTGTATAATTGTTATTCGAACAACTACTCAAAATTAACAAGGCGATAAGGGGTAAAAAGGCTTTCATAATAAAATGTATTTCTGTACTTTTTCAATACTTTTTCAAAAGTAGATGCAAAGGTATAAAATTGTCATTAACTTGAATCAAGTAAACTTGATTTGACAATATGATAATGGTCAGCGCTTTTCTAAGACAACCGTTTTAGCATTTTGTTTAAGGATAATTGGGTTAAATGCCCTAAAATTTAATTATTTTTAGGGCATAGTACTCCATATTTGAAATTACTTATTTGAAATTATTACGCCATATCCCCTTTTTGATAGCTGTTTTAAAGCACAGTATTACCGCTTTTGGGGGGCCACAAGTACATTTAGGTCTGATGCAGCATCGTTTTGTAGAAAAGCGAAAAGATATCACCAGTGAAGAGCTGATGGAATACAATGCTTTTTGCCAGCTCTTACCCGGGGCTTCTTCTACTCAAACTATTATTTTAGTAGCTTTTAAAAGAGGTGGCATGGCACTTGCCTTTTTAACATTACTAATTTGGATTTTACCTGCTACTATTTTAATGACCCTAGTAGCCATTACTTATAACTATTTTGATTTAAGAACAGGGCTTCAAAGTTTTATATTAATACAACCTATGGCCATTGGATTTATTGTGAGTGCCACTATTGTATTATATCAAAAAGCAATTAATAGTCTTATCAATAAAATTATTTTTATACTCACTGCTGTTTTTGTTTTTGTAGCATTCAAGTCACCTTGGGCTATTCCGGTTGTTATTATTGTTGCGGGCATCATAACTAATTTTAGTCAAAAAAGAATTCCCAATGATGGTGCTGCGCCAAA
>JBEIIN010000040.1:0-10849 GCA_040380795.1 Sediminibacterium sp.
AAAGTTGGGTCTTTTTTATTTAGCTAATGAACAAATCAATTTTACTTGAATTTTTGAATGATTGAAATAACATAAAGGCCACGAAGTGGACTTTTGTTTTATTGTATAAATCAAGTTTACTTGAATTTGTGAATGAGTTAAATAACATAAAGGCCACGAAGTGGACTTTTGTTGAGGCTAATGTTTTTATGCTTTTGCACTGAGGGTTAACAGGATGCCGGAGCGAAGCGACGGCTATCCTCTATCTTTTAAAAATTATATTTCTCATTACAAATATGAATTTTCGTGGTCACCGTGTTACCATTAGAATCTAATTTTTTTTCAATTTTCTGATTACATTCTTTATGGTCATTACTTAATTTGATAAATCGAATTATTCCAATAGTTGAAATAAAAAGAATTGAAAATTATAGTATTATTTTTTTCATGAATTGTATTTCGATTTATACCTCAACGGGATGAGTCAAATGTATGCATTTTCTGTCTAATCCATTCTATTTAATAGATACAAGAGCGAAGCGACGGCTATCCTATATTTTGAAATTCAATATCGCCCACTTTAACAAACTATTATTCTCTTTAGGTAGGTCTAATTTCTTTTTAATATTATACCTATGATTACGAATGGTCTTTTCAGATACAAATAATATTGCAGCTATTTCTTTACTCTTTTTTTGTTTAGCAATTAATTGAAGTACTCTGCTTTCAGTCGCTGTTAGTGTTTTATTAGTTGTCATAGCTTATACTACTTATTTAGTTGTATAAACTTATTACTTATAAAATAATTCTAGATTAAACTATTTTAAGAAATTACTATATGAATAGATTATTTGTAAAATTTTATGATTTTTTACTCAATCCGATTAAACTAGTTTAATAAAATAGGCAGAAAAAATAATTCTATTAAACTATTTTAAGATAGGTTTTAACACTTCAAACTTACCATCGATAGTTTTTGCATCGTATGCTAAGCCCAGTATATGTGCGACTATTGGATAAATATTTACATTCTCAAAGCCATCAATGGTCAAACCTTTCTTAAAGGCAGGGCCCCAAGCCATAAAGCTGGCGCGCATTTCAGGCATATGGTTATCAAAACCATGTTTACCTAAGGAGGCTTTACTTCTCGATAAATTAAAAACTTTTGGAAAATGAGGCACTACAATTAAATCGCCTAATCTATTAAATTTATCATCTGCTTTTTTATAATGCCAGTAGGCTGGAGTTTCATCTAATGTATACACAGTCACACTGGTATCACTTTTTAACGCATTATAAGTAGGTTCTATTTTCGATTTATCCTTAGCATACAAATGAAGTTGTGTATCGCCCCAAGGTACTTTAAAATAGGCGGTATCAATACTAGAAGGTAGTGGTTTGGTATTTACATTATCTACTTTTGCCATACCATGGTCTGAAACAAAAATATAATTAATAGGTAAGTTCAAACTTGCTAGAGATTCTTGTAGTGCATTAATACTACTATCTACAAACTGCACCGATTTTTTCACGCGTATATCGTCTGGTCCATAAGTATGTGCATCATGGTCAACATCGGGAAAATAAAAAGTAATGAAGTGAGGGCGCTGGTCTTCGGGAAGGCTTAACCAATTCTTCACAGCTTTAATTCTAGTGGCAATATCAATTTTATCATTATAGATATAATGGTAGGTGGGTTTAATGCCTTGAATATCGGCTTCTGAACCTACCCAGTAAAAACTAGCACTAATCATTTTTTGTTGCTCTGCTAAAACCCATAATGGAGTGCCTCCATACCATTTACCTTCCCCCACCATTTTCTTATTACCCATATTGTAAAAAGCACCTGTGGTAACATCAATATAACTATTATCTACTAGTCCATGATGCGCAGGGTATAAGCCTGTTGCAATACTATAGTGGTTAGGAAAAGTAACAGATGGATAAGAAGGAATCATGTATTTACCTCGAACGCCAGCTTTAGAAAGTACTTGTAATTTTTTTGCTTCGTATAATTCAGTAAAATCGTTTCTAAATCCATCGGCTGAAATTAAAATTACATAGGGCTTGCTCATTTGTTCTGAGCTATTCTTTCTACCACTAATAATTTGTTGATCCGTGATGCTACTATTAACTACTGGGGCGCTTGTATGCGCATTATGCGCAGTATCCTGTGCGCAAACATTCAATAAAGTAAATAAACTTATAATAAATAAAAAACGTTTTAACATAATGATTAATTTAAATGTGCTAAGCCACCACTTGCTAAAATGGTTTTTTATTTAATTTTTCTCTTATAAAAATACTAATGGGTAATGTGAGAAGGGCTACAACAATTCCACCTGCCAAATCTAAGGGAAAATGTTGCGCTAGATATACTCGTGAATAAGCACAAACTATAGCATATACAATACCTATACTTAAAGCATATTTATTAGGGAATAAATAAGTGGTTAAAATAAATAAGGTAAAGGCGGTGGCGGCATGCCCCGATGGAAAGCTATTTAAACTATGAATTTCAACACCTGGTACTGTATGTATTTGAGTGGCGTCTAATCCACTTGCCATAGGACGCTTGGCGGCATCAAAAATATAATTTTTAGAGAATTGTGTGAGCAGGGTAGATACTAAGAAGTTCATTAAAATAAAAGCGGTATCCATTTTGAATAAGCCCACTAGAACAATAAAATACGGTATCCAAATCCAGCCCTCAGCTAAATAGCTGCTGTATTCAAAAATCTTATCTGCCACCTGACCTAGGTTCTCATTTAAATAAAGGAAGGCCTCATTCTTGCCCCAAAGCATACTCATTGAAAACAAACTAGCAGCGAGGCTAATACTTAAAACGACAGCGATTATAAAGTGCTTTTTTTGCAAGAAACTGGTTTTTGCAAAATTACTAAATGTTTATTCTTTGTTCTAAACAAATTATTTAAAAGGTTGTTATAACTTTGACCCCTTAGATGAGCCAAATTAAAGAATATATTACCGTAGTGGGTGCCCGAGAGCACAACCTCAAAAATTTTGATATTACCATTCCTAAAAACCAGTTAGTGGTGTTTACGGGGGTGAGCGGCAGCGGTAAGTCCTCCTTGGCTTTTGATACCTTGTATAATGAGGGTCAGAGACGCTATATGGAAAGCTTTAGCGCCTATGCCAGGCAGTTTATGGGTGAAATGGAGCGTCCCGATGTAGACCAAATTACAGGGCTCTCTCCAGTCATTGCCATTGAGCAAAAAACCACTAATAAAAACCCTAGGTCGACAGTAGGTACCGTTACAGAATTATACGATTTTTTAAGATTATTATATGCGCGTATAGGCAAGGCCTATAGTTATAATACGGGCAAGCCCATGGTGAAATTTTCTGAAGCGGAAATTATTCAAAATATTTTCACTCAGTTCAAAGACAAAAAAATTAATTTATTAGCACCCGTGGTGCGTGGAAGAAAAGGGCATTACCGAGAATTGTTTGAAGAAATTAGAAAAAAAGGTTTTGTGAAGGCGAGGGTAGATGGAGAGATTATTGAGCTTAGACCCAAATACCAAGTAGACCGTTATAAAATTCATGATATTGAAATTGTGATTGACCGAATACCCGTAACGGATGCGATGAAAACAAGATTAGGAGAAAGTGTTTCCCAATGTTTAAAAATGGGTAAGGACTTACTCTTTGTTTTAGAAGAAGGTAAAACTAAATTGGTTCAATACTCAAAACAATTAATGTGTGAGACCACGGGTTTAAGTTATGAAGAACCTTCACCCAATAGTTTCTCATTCAATTCGCCTTATGGAGCCTGTTCTAATTGTAAAGGTTTAGGTAATGTGTATGCCATTGATATGAGTTTGCTTTTGCAAGACCCAAGTTTAAGTATTAATGAAGGGGCCATTAGCCCATTGGGAGAAGCAAGAGAGGCTAGTGTATTTAATCAAGTAAAATTATTCGCCAGAAAACATAAAATTAATTTAGACAAAGCCGTTCAAGATTTATCTAAAGAGCACTTGAATTTAATTTTATTTGGAGACAAGAATATTTCTTCCAGTTTGGATATGGACTTAAACGATGAGAACATTCCCAATGAATATACTGGAAGCTATGAAGGTATTGTGCCCATGATGAAAAGATGGTTTACTTCTTCTCAAAGTACTGACCAGTTAAAAGCTTGGGTAGAAGGGTTTATGGAATTAAATACTTGTCCTACTTGTGAGGGGGCTAGGCTGAGAAAAGAAAGTTTATGGTTTAAAGTGAATGATAAAAATATTGCTGCTTTAAATGATATGCATTTAGATGCCTTGCAGGACTGGTTTAAAAAAATACCTGCTAAGCTGGATAAAAAAGATACGCAGATTGCTGCAGGTATCTTAAAAGAAATTGACGACCGTATTTCCTTTTTAATGAATGTGGGTTTATCGTATTTGTCTTTAAGCAGGCCTTCTAAATCTCTTAGTGGGGGAGAGTCTCAAAGAATTCGCTTGGCCACTCAAATTGGTTCGCAACTACAAGGCATTACTTATATTTTAGATGAACCATCTATTGGACTTCATCAACGCGATAACCAAAGATTAATTATAGCCCTAAAACAATTACGCGATATTGGCAACACCGTTTTAGTAGTGGAGCATGATAAAGACATTATGATGGCTGCCGATTACTTAGTAGACATTGGCCCTAGAGCGGGTATTCACGGAGGACATATAGTTGCGCAGGGCACTCCAAAGGAAATTATCAAATTAAAATCGGATACCGCACTTTTTTTAGCAGGTAAGAAATTTATTGAGATTCCTGCAGAAAGAAGAAAGGGCAATGGACTTTCAATTCAAATTAAAGGAGCCACAGGAAATACTTTACAAAAAGTGAATTGCAGTTTTCCTTTAGGCACGTTTACGGTAGTGACGGGCGTGAGTGGAAGTGGAAAGTCTACTTTAATCAATGAAACTTTATATCCTATTCTTTCTCAGTTTTGTTATAATAGCAAAACCAAGCCTATGCCATTTGTAAAAGTGGAAGGCATTGAACAAATAGATAAAGTAATAGAGATAGACCAGTCACCTATTGGTAGAACCCCTCGTAGCAACCCTGCCACTTATTGTGGTTTCTTTACAGATATCAGAACCTTATTCGCTTCTGTGCCTGAAGCAAAAATTAGAGGCTACCTGGCAGGTCGTTTTTCCTTCAATGTAAAAAGTGGTCGTTGTGAAGTATGCGAAGGAGGTGGAATGCGCGTGATTGAAATGAATTTCCTACCCGATGTATATGTGCACTGTGAAAAATGTGGAGGTAAGAGATACAATAGAGAAACTTTAGAAATTAGATATAAAGGAAAGTCTATTAGTGATGTATTAAATATGACGGTAGAAGAAGCTTGTGATTTTTTCCAAGCAGTGCCTTTTATTTATAGAAAACTGAAAGTACTTCTAGAAGTAGGACTGGGTTATATTACTTTAGGACAATCGGCCGTGACCTTAAGTGGAGGAGAAGCACAACGTGTTAAATTAGCTACAGAGCTTGGCAAAAAAGATACAGGTAAAACATTTTATATTTTAGATGAACCTACAACAGGTTTACATTTTCAAGATATTCAATTATTAATTGGTGTATTAAACCGATTAGTAGACAGAGGCAATACTGTTTTAGTGATTGAGCATAATATGGACGTTATTAAAGTAGCCGATCATATTATTGACCTAGGTCCAGAAGGCGGAAGTGGTGGAGGACTCATTCAATTTACAGGTACACCAGAAGAAATGATTAAAAAATCAAAGACACATACGGCTAAGTTCTTAGCACTGGAAATGAAGAGCTAAGAAAATGATGATTTAAACTAAGTAGACTACTGTTTTTCTGCGCGAATCATAGGTATATGATCAATATCGTCTTCTAGATATACCTCGCCTGATTGTTCAAAACCTTGTTCGCCGTAAAACTTCTTTAAATATAATTGAGCCCCAATTTTAATAGGCCCTTTTCCAAATAATCTTTCGCATTCTTGAATAGAGTATTGCATTAAGGCCTTGCCAATACCTAGGCCTCTATGCCTTGGTGAACCTACCACACGCCCAATGCTTTGATAACCTTCATACATAATACCTTTATCAAATAATCGGGTAGTGGCTACCACTTCATCGCCCATAAAACCAATAGTATGAAATGCTTTTTGATCATTATTGTCTAAATCTAAAAAAATACAATTTTGTTCTACCACAAATACCTCACTTCTTAATTTTAATACATCGTACAATTCATCCACTGTTAGCTCGGAAAATGATTTAGTAACCCATCGTAAATTAGTATTCGTATTCATAAAAACAAAAATAGGGTTTATTCAAATAAATACTCATACTGTTTTACTAGACGAAGGCTAGTTCTAATATGAATAAGTCCTACAATACCTGTGAATAGAAGAAATACAGAAACTCCTTTTAATAAAGATAAAATAAGGGTGCTGGTAATTTCTTTAGGCATAGTGGGTTGTTGTACTAAAAATTCATCAATAAATTTTAATAAAACCACATCGCTACTAATAAGTATACTAATAGCGTTTATAAAAAATAAGCTACATAAGAAAAAGCTTACATAGGCGTTTACTTTAATCCAATCTTTCAATTTTGAACTTTGAGCTACTTCTTTTTCAATACCCGCTTTTAAGAATTTAAAACTTGCAAAAGTATAAATAACTAAACATGCTAAAATAAATACCATAATAAGTGCACTGGGGTTCGCTAAAGAAGAAAATAATAAAACAATATCCATGAAAGCGAAAAATAAAGCAATAGGAATAAGTATATAAGAAAGTACCGTGTATAGTTTTAATTGAGGAGCCATGCTTTGTATAGTATTAATCAATTATTGTTCTTGTAGTATATTGTTCTTTAGTATGTTGGTATTACACTAGTATACTACCTAGTTCTAGTCTTTTTTCAAATTCAACTTAATTTGCAATTCCTCGAATTGCTTATCGTCAATGCTGCTAGGGGCGTCTAACATTACATCACGGCCGCTATTGTTTTTAGGGAAAGCGATAAAGTCACGAATACTTTCACTACCCCCTAATAAGGCGCATAAGCGGTCAAAGCCAAAGGCAATACCACCATGTGGAGGTGCACCGTATTCAAAGGCGCCTAATAAGAAACCAAATTTATGTTGTGCTTCTTCTGGGCTCATCCCCAATGCTGCAAACATTTTTTCTTGAAGGGCTCTTTGGAAAATACGAATAGATCCTCCGCCAATTTCATTACCATTTAATACCATATCATATGCGTTGGCTTTAATACCTGCATAAGGGTGTTCTAAATATTTAGCAGCGTCTTTAATTTCTGGTACATTGTTAATCATAATATCAATATGATCGGGCTTAGGAGAAGTAAACGGATGATGTCTTGCTACCCAACGGTTGCCTTCTTCATCATATTCAAATAAAGGGAAGTCTAATACCCATAACAATTTAAATTCATCTTCTTTTCTAAAACCTAATTGCTTACCTAATTCTAGTCTCAATTCACTAATGGCCTTTCTTGTTCTTTCTTCAGGTCCTGCCAATATTAATATTAAGTCACCCGCTTTTGCATTAGAAGCAACTGCAATAGCTTTTAATTTATCTTCTGTATAAAATTTATCTACACTACTTTTAAAACTACCATCGGTATTACATTTAATAAATACCATCCCCTTCATACCAATTTGCGGACGCTTCACCCACTCCGTTAATTCATCGGTTTGTTTACGAGAATATTCGCTACAACCAGGAACGGCAATTGCTACTACTGTTTCTGCTTCGTCAAACACTTTAAAGTCGGCGCCGTTAATAAGGGCTGCTTTATCTTGCTTCTCAGCAAATACATGCACAGGTTTTTTCAAATTGCAAACTTCCATGCCAAAACGAATATCTGGTTTGTCATTACCATACTGCCACATCGCATCTTCCCAAGTCATTCTTTGAACGGTCTCGGTGTAATCAATATTTTTAACGTCTTTAAATATGCTCTTAATTAAACCTTCAAACATATTTAAGATATCTTCTTGCTCCACAAAACTCATTTCGCAGTCTATCTGTGTAAACTCGGGTTGTCTATCAGCTCTTAAATCCTCGTCTCTAAAACATTTTACAATTTGGTAGTATCTGTCGTAGCCACTCACCATTAATAATTGCTTAAATGTTTGTGGAGACTGCGGTAAGGCATAAAATTCACCTGGGTTCATTCTACTTGGTACCACAAAATCACGTGCCCCTTCTGGAGTAGACTTTATTAAAAAAGGTGTTTCAATATCCATGAAACCTTTTTCATGTAAATAATTTCTTGTAGCGCGGTTTACATTATACCTAATTGTCAAATTCTTTTTTACAGCGTTTCTTCTTAAATCCAAAAAACGATATTTCATTCTGATATCATCTCCGCCATCTGTATCGTCTTGAATAGTGAAAGGGGGTACCAATGATGCATTTAATATGGTAAACTCAGTTACTTTAATTTCAATTTCACCAGTAGGAATATTTTCATTTTTATTGGAACGCTCAATAACGGTTCCTTTTACTTGAATCACAAATTCACGGCCTAAAGGATGTGCATCTAATTGCGATTGCAATTCTTCACCCATTAAAAGTTGGGTAATACCATAGCGGTCTCTTAGGTCTATAAAATTAATGGCCCCGAACTTACGAATGGTTTGAACCCATCCAGCTAAGGTTACATTTTTATTGACAGATTGAATAGTTAACTCTCCACAATGGTGCGTACGATACATAAGAATCTATTGATATAGGTTTGATGAGCAAATATAGCCCAATTCCTAGAAAAACCCCATCTTTGCGCCATGTGTGAAACAAGTATATCAAAGCAGTCTAGACGCTTTATTTTATCAGGTTATTTCTTTTATACGGGTATTTGTTTTGCTAGTTGGGCGAGTAGAATTCCTGACATTAAATTGACCCTAGGATTGACTGACGCGCAGTTTGGGGGAATGCTCTTATTCCTGCCATTGGGTTCATTTATAGGGATTCCTATTTCGGGCAGCTTGACGTCCAGACATGGCAGTAACAAAATGCTTAAAATTGCGTCCATTCTTTATCCATTATCCTTAGTAAATATTGGCTGGGCTGCAAATACAAGTGTAGTTCATTTAGGACTAGCCCTTTTTATTTTTGGCATGATTGGAAATTTATTCAACGTATCTGTGAACACACAAGCTGTTGAATTGGCGAAATTATTTGAGAAAAGTATCATCTCTACTTTTCACGGCTTCTGGAGTTTGGCCGGATTTGTAGGCGGATTGATAGGGAGCTATTTTATTGCACAGTCTTTAACACCCATGATGCAATTTATAGTGATCCTTGTTTTGGGTTATGTCTTTCTTTTTACAACACAGCAACATCTTTTGCACAGCGAGTCTAACAAACAGTCACTCAAAAAAATGTGGACCAAACCAACACCATTGATGTTTCAATTTGGATTAATTGCACTCAGCAATATGATTTGTGAAGGGATGATGTTTGATTGGAGTGGGGTATTTTTTCAATCAGTTGTGAAAGTGTCTGAAAGTCAAAGAACCATTGGTTATATTAGTTTCATGGGTTGTATGACCACGGGCAGGATGTTTGCAGATGCGCTGATTAATTATTGGGGACCCAGAAAACAATTGATGTTAAGTGGATTATTGGTTATGCTAGGTTTAGTGATTGCGATTATTTATCCAACAATCATTACAAGTACAGTTGGATTTATGTTGGTAGGATTTGGCGTATCCTCGGTGATCCCAACTATCTATGGAAGTGTAGGTAGATCAGCAGAACCAGGTCAAGCAAGTATTGCATTGGCATCCGTATCCTCTATAGGTTTCTTTGGATTTTTAATTGGCCCACCAATTGTTGGATTTTTATCAGGCGCACTTGGTTTAAGATGGGCCTTTTTAACCATCTCCATCTTAGGATTAGTTACTTTTATTCAATCTTATCGATTAAAAAAGTACTTGTAAGCCTTACAGACCTTATGAAGTAGACCTCTGATAACTAAATTTTGAGTCTTATATTGTTTCTTTTCTTATAATTTATAACTTGCACCCATGTATTCATATATATTTTTCGGTTTAATGATGGTAGGCATATTTTCGATTATTGAGAATTTGAGAAATGGGCATGGATTTTCTAATATAAGAATGTATATCATTTTATTTCTCTCATTTATTACCATAAGTAGTTTTCTAGATTTCTTATCTGAATTTGGTTATGATTTTAAACTCTTAGAATCGATTATAGGTTTAAGTGCTTTAATTTCATTTATTAACCTTTTTTATTTTATAGCAAATCGTAAAATTCCTAAAGCAGTTATAGTATTGGAATGTATAATTTTTATTTTTTTTACAACTACTTATATTTTTGGGTACTATTCTATATCCATTATTAACGGAAATTTTTTAATTGAAATAAGCGTATTTGATAAAATAAAATTTTTCATTAAAGTTGCATTTTACTTGATTTCAATGTCCTATAATATATATATTATTTATAAAAATACTGATATTGATAATTTGTATCAAGTCAAAATAAAGAAATGGATTATTTTTTTAATTGTACTATTTTTTATAGCGATATCTGTACAAATCACAGGAATTTTAGCTTACTATAAAAAATTAGCTATCCCATTATTTGATTCTAGAGCTGTTCTTTCTTTAGTTAGATTATTATTACTCTTATTTATCTTATTTAGGCCTAAGTTTTTAAATGAATCAGGCTATTCAGCCAAAGGCACTAAAGTTACAAGTTTTAGAAACTACCTATCTGTATCAAATTTTGAGCTCTTATTTTATGGCAACTCTTATTTTTTAAATGCGAATGCTAATTTGGAGGATGTTGCTTTAAAGCTAAACAAGACAAAAGGGG
>JBEIIN010000041.1:0-10845 GCA_040380795.1 Sediminibacterium sp.
AAAGGCCAAGGTAGAAACCCCAGCCGTATAATCCGTACCCTATAAAAAACAAAGTTTGATGTCTGTACTAATAAGACCATTGTTGTCTACATAGCTAAAACGACATATTATAGGGTTTATTATGTAATGAGTAAAAAATAGTGTTTTTTTGTAGTCTAAGCAACCCTTTTGAGACCTATGAGATTTATTGATACACATGCCCACCTTTATTCAACGCCCCTTAAAGAAAATATAGAGGGGATTATGAAAAATGCAATGGATAATGGCATTGATACTATTATAATGCCTGCTATTGATAGTACAACTTTAGAGGCAATGTTGGAAGTGGAAGCAAACTATCCTAAACATTGTATGGCCATGATGGGCTTGCATCCTTGCTCGGTGAAAGAAAACGTCAAAGAAGAATTAGCCATTATTGAAACGCAACTACAAAAAAGAAAATTTATAGCTATTGGGGAAATTGGTCTTGATTATTATTGGGATAAAACATTTATGACTCAGCAGATGGAGGCCTTTCAAATTCAAATGCAGTGGGCCTTGGATTATAGATTACCTATTGCCATTCATACACGTAATGCAATGGGAGAGACCATTGAAGCTGTCAAGCCTTTTGCTAAAAAAGGATTACGCGGTATTTTTCATTGTTTTAGTGGAAGCAAGGAGTCGGCTGAACAAATTATTTCTATGGGTTTTCATTTAGGATTAGGCGGTGTGCTTACTTATAAAAATGCAGGCGTCGCAGAAGCCATTAAAGATATATCTATGGAGTGGTTGGTATTAGAAACAGATGCACCTTATTTATCTCCTGTGCCTTATCGTGGAAAAACGAATGAGCCTTCTTATATGATACAAGTAGCCATGAAATTAGCAGAGATTAAAAATTTGCCTTTGCATGAGATTGCAGCTATCACAACAAGCAATGCGGAAAAGTTATTTGGATTGGGTAATCCCTAAAACACCAATTATTTATTTTACATTTGCAGTCCTAATAGAGAGGTGTCCGAGTGGTTTAAGGAGCACGCTTGGAAAGCGTGTATACGGCAACGTATCGGGGGTTCGAATCCCTTCCTCTCTGCAAAGCCTGTCACGAAACTGATAGGCTTTTTTTAATGCTCTTTTGTATGGTGATCCATGCGCTCATTATACTGAAGCGCTTCATTTTTCCAATTCTTATTATAGGAAACAAACCAGCCTAACCAAATAGACCTTGATAAGCGCATTAGTAAGGGCTGCATAAATAGGAGTGTTATTATAGCGGTACCCATCCAATAAAAAATTCTGTTATCATCCAAATCAAAAGTCATTCCAATGAGTACCTTCCAAGCAACAAAGGTTGAAACAAAATAAGCAACCGTTAATGCATAACTCACATAACCTGTACCATAATAAAAACCAACCTCAATTTCAGTGGCTTGTCCACATACTGGGCAGTGGTCATGCATTTTTGTGATATTGGATAAATCGTAGGGATTGGGACTTGTGAATAGTTTACCTTCTCTACATCTTGGACACTTATTGGTGATGGTGCTGTATAGGTAGCTATTTTTCATGCCGCAAAGATACCATAAATTAAGGAGCTATCAGTTGCTCCATTTGTATTCCTCTAGAACCCTTTATGAGTAGGGTATAGCCCTTCAATTGTTGTGCATGCAACCAGGCTCTGGCCTCTGTAACAGTATCAAAATATAGAAAATTATGAATACATGTTTTAAACTCCGAACCAACAAGTAGTACATTTTTCCAATTGGTTTGTTTCAATTGATCAATTAGCATTTGATGCTCCATTAAAGTATCAGCCCCTAATTCTCTCATCCCACCCAAGCAAACCATTTTATTTTCTTTATTAATCTTAGCAAAATTCTCCACTGCCAATTTCATACTAGAAGGGTTCGCATTGTAAGCGTCTAAAATCACTTCGTTCTTATTCCATGTTAATAACTGTGAACGACTATTGGTGGGTGTATATTTTTCAATCGCCAATTTTATTTTATCATTGGGTACTTTAAAGTATTGACCAATGGCAACTGCAGCTAATACATTGGGTAAATTGTAATTACCCACTAAATTTGTTTGTATGGTATCTATTTCAATACCTTTTTTTATTTGGACAGTCAACATACCATTTTGATCAATGGCATCTCCTTGAATTTGTCCATGCTCTTTCCCATATCCAATAATATGGGGGATGTCTTGCGCCATTTGTACTAAGTAGTCAAAATCTTGCATCAAAAATACAGTGCCTTGATTTGTCCTTAAATAATCGAATAATTCTCCTTTTCCCTTTCTTACACCTTCTTCACTTCCAAAGCCTTCTAAATGTGCTTTACCACAATTGGTAATCATACCATGCGTGGGTAAAGTATAACTACAATAAGATTCAATTTCTTTTAAATGATTCGCACCCATTTCAATAATGGCAAATTGAGCGTCTTGCTGAATACTTAGTAGGGTAAGCGGCACGCCAATATGATTATTCAAATTTCCTTTAGTAGTATAAATTGTATAATGACTACTTAATACGGCAGCTACTAATTCTTTAGTAGTTGTTTTTCCATTGCTACCCGTAATGGCAATAAAAGGAATGGTAAATTGTTCACGGTGAAATTTCGAAAGGGCTTGCAAAGAACTTAAAACATCTTTTACATATACAATACGCTCTTGTAAATGCTCGCTTACTTTTACTGGCTCATCCACAATGGCATAAGCGGCTCCTTGTTCTAATGCTTGTAAGGCAAATTCATTTCCATTAAAATTCGGTCCTTTGAGTGCAAAGTATAGATCGCCTTTTTTTAATTGACGTGTATCGGTTTGTACTTGTGGGAATGATTTATATATTTCATATAAATCGGCAGTTGAAAGCGGCGCATTAGGTGAACTAAACTGCTTCATAATTTTAGCAGATTTAACTATTGGCTTCAGTTAATAAACAAGTAGCCATGGCTACTAAGCCTTCTTCTCTTCCAGTGAAACCCATTGTTTCAGTAGTGGTAGCTTTGATAGAAATATCTTTATCTCCAATATGTAATATGCGCGCAATGCACTGCTGCATGGCAATTACATAGGGTTTAATTTTTGGCGCTTCTAAACATAAAGTGGCATCTATGTTTACTATTTGATAACCCTTTGCAGTAATTAAATCGTAAGTTTTTTGAAGTAAAATTTTACTATCAATATTTTTATAAGCAACATCGGTGTCGGGAAAATGTGTGCCAATATCGCCTAAGCTTAAAGCACCTAATAAAGCATCACAAATAGCATGTAATAAAACATCAGCATCGCTATGTCCTAATGCGCCCTTAGTGTGAGGAATTTTAATACCGCCAATGAATAGGTCACGGCCTTCTACTAATTGATGAAAATCGATGCCAGATCCAATGCGTAGTTTCATCTATTTAATTATTTAAAATATTCTTTTCCACCAAGGTTTCTTGTCAATCTCAGCGCCAGTGTTGTCTACGCCAAAAGCAGAAATGGCACATCTAAATCCAATGGTGCTATTTGATTTATCTTGATCTAGAAATCTTCTAGTGCCAGGATTCAACCAGTAAGGACGGTCTTTCCAGCTACCTCCTTTAAATACCCTTGATTTATTAGAGATTAAAGTATTGCCTCCAGTTTCATAGCTTGAAATATTACTATCATCTCCATCTAAAACATTATTACCACGATAAGGATTAATATCATCCATGTCTACATTATTCATAGGTCGGTAAATATCTGCTACCCACTCATTGACATTACCACTGATATTATACAGGCCCATGCTATTTTGTAAAAAGGCATTTACTTTACCAGGATAGCCTGAGCCATCATTTGCATAACCCACCATGCCCATATAGTCTCCGCTGCCATTTTTAAAATTGGCTTTAAACATTCCTTCATTGCCAGTCTTTTTCGAAGTTCTAATGCCATCATTTCCATTATTTACCCATGGGAAGGCGCCGTCGGAGGTGACTATGCTAGAATTGGGGCGGCTTGAATTAGGGCCGTTCGAGGGTTTGCTATTATTTGAATTATTAGTTTGAGAAGCTTGCTTAGCTGCATATTCCCACTCCGCTTCTGTAGGTAATCTGAAGTCTGGGATCATAATAAAATCGTCTACATTTCTTCCTCTATTCACAGAAGTAAGGGTGGAAGAATTACCTGATCCTCTACTTGAATCATTTGAATTAATATCAATACCCATTTTACCGATATAAGGGGACTTAGAATCGATCAATTTATATTTGATTAAGGTATTTTCATTGGCTCTATCTGTTCTCCATCTGCAATAATTATTAGCTTGTTCCCAAGTCACACCTACTACAGGATAATCGTTAAATGCATTTGATCTAAAATAACCTTCCACCATGGGGTCATTATAAGAAAGTGCTGTTTTCCAAACGCTCGTATCGGGAAGTGCAGCTCTTACAATTGAATCTCTTCCAATAGGAATGAAAATTTTCTCAAGCCAATGAATATAGGTTCTATATTTTTTGTTGCTTACTTCGTATTTGTCAATTCTAAAAGAACTCACTGTCACTCTTCTTAGGCTGTTGTTCCATTCGCCCATAATGTTTTCCTGGTTCATGCCCATTGCAAAAGTGCCCCCGCGCATAAGCACGGTTTCGGAATAAGGGTCGTTTTTGGCTGCCAATACAACTGAATTCGAAATGGCCTTATTTTCATTCTTAGAAAACATGCTAGGTCCAATTAAAAGAATGGCAAAAAACAATAAAATACTATTAATAAAATTCATCGCTATAATTTATTCAATAATGGGATTAAATGATAGTGCGAATATACTTTGTTTTTTAATCAATTATTCAGTTAGAACTATATTGTTCTGTTACTAAAACCCTAATTTTAGTATATGAGAAGGGGTGTTTTTATCGTTTTTTTGGGTTTTATGTTTTCTCCTTACTTTTTAGGGGCTCAAAATGCTGCATTTAATACTGGCAAATGGGCTAAAATAGCCACTGCTAAACAAGGTATTTATCAAATTACAGGTGCTCAGTTAAAGACTTTAGGTTTCCCTTTGCCTATTGCTTCTACAGAACTACAATTATTTAATTATAATCTTGCTCAGCTATCAGAAAAAGTGACGGCTACTGTCTCAACATCATTAATAGAAAATGCCATTCAGGTTTTTGACGGAGGCGATAATCAAATTGATGAAAAAGATTATGTTTTATTTTATGCCGAGGGCGCTGTTGGGTGGAAAGAAGATGCATTCAAATTTACACCCACTCATTATAAAAACACAAGTCATGATTCTATTTTTTATTTTATAAGCATTGGACTCAATGGAAAAAGAATAAGCACAATGGATAAGCTCAATGCACCTGCTCAAATAGTAGATCAATATGACGAAAGATGGCTTATAGAAGAAGATAGTATTTCAATTTTAAATAGTGGAAAATTATTGTTAGGACCTGCTATGGGAAAGGGTTTGGGCAAGCAAGCAAAATTATCTTATCCAATTAATATAAATGGTTTAGTGCTCTCGAGTCCAATGAAACTAATTAGTAGATATGCGGCCACCACTTATCAAACCCCCGCTTATTTTAATTTTAGCATTAATGATAATTCCATTAAAACAACAGCGGTCGCGCCTATAAGTGGATTGTTATATGACGAGTCTGCTAATATTAGTTTGGATAGTTTTACTTATTCTATAAATTCAACAACAAATTTAGTTAGCCCCGCTTCCGTAAATATTAGTTTTCAATCAGAGAATGCAGCGGCTGCTGGTTGGATAGACTATATAGAATTATCTGCTAAGAGAAAATTGGGTTTTTGGGGCACTACTAGTTTTGGATTTAGAAATATATCAAGCGCTATAAAAGGAAATATACTGCAGTATCAAATTCAAAATGGAGATGCTAGCACTGAGGTATGGGACGTGACAAATCCTGCTTCCCCTAGAAAAATTTCTACAGATATTTCTAGTACTGGCTTAATTAGTTTTCTGCACCAAACCGATACCTTGCATGAATTTTTCGCTGTAAAGCAACAAGGCTATCAAATTCCCAGTTTATTGGGGCCCATGAATAATCAAAATTTGGCGGGTATGAATGTGCCCGACTATTTAATAGTTTCAGCACCTAATTATTTAAATGCCGCTAAAAAATTACAAAATTATCATACCTCGGTTAATGGTTTGAAAACAGCGCTTATAAATGCGAATGAAATATTCAATGAGTTTTCGGGAGGCCAACCCAGCCCCATTGGCATTAGAAATTTTGTAAAATATTTATTGAATAAGGCCGCTAAAGATAAAGTAGCAGCCCCTCGTTATTTATTGTTATTCGGTATTGCCAATTTTAATAGTAGAAATTATAATAGCACTTCTCAAATTCCTGTGTTTGAATCTGCAGCATCAACGGGTGTACTTACAAGTTATCCTTCAGATGATTTTTATAGTATCCTTGAAGATAATGATGATATTAATAATTTTACTAAAATAAAAAAATTGGCCATAGCTACTGGAAGACTACCTGTAAGAAATACTGCAGAGGCCGATACGGTGGTTGAAAAAATAATTAATTATCAAAAAAATGTAAATGGAGGGGCTTGGAAAAATAAAATTACTTGGGTGGCGGACGATGGGGATGCTAATTTGCATTTAGAAGACGCAGAAGCGATTTCAACTCATTTGCAACAAAAAAAATCAAGCTGGAATCAAAAGAAAATTTATTTAGATCTCTATACGGCCAATAAAAATATTGCAGGTAATACTTATCCATTAGTAAACAGTGAAATTGTACAAACTGTTAATGAGGGTACTTTAATTTTAAATTATACAGGGCATGGCAACTTTACAAGATTAGCAGAAGAAGCAGTCATCAGTCAAACAGATGTATTGCAATGGAATAATGCTACTAAATTACCCCTGATGATTACGGCTTCTTGTGATTTTGCGCCTTATGATCAGCCTCAGTTAAGCCCTTTTGGATTCGACGCTTTAATGAAAAATAGTAAGGGTGTGATTGGGCTAGTAGCCGCTAGTAGACTGGTTTTCGCCTATAGTAATAAACAAATCAACGATCATTTTATACAACAATTATTGGTACCTGATTCCTTAGGTAATTTTTTAACAATAGGAGAGGCATTGCAAAGAGCAAAAATGCAAGCTTGGTCAGCAGAGGAGGATCGTATGAATGCATTTAAGTTTAGTTTATTAGGAGATCCTGCCATGCGTTTGTCGCTGCCCAAATATGAAATAGGTATTATAAGTTTGAATCAAAAAACTTTTACAGGAAAAGATACCTTACGAGCAGGTAATAAATATACGCTCAAGGGGGCTGTTTATAATAAGGGGGTCTTGCAAAACAATTTTAATGGGCTGCTTGATTTTTTTTTATATGATGCAATTACCAATAAAAAAACTTTGGCGAATGTCAATTCAAGTAAGGTTGCGATGGTAGCCGTGCAAGAAAATATTTTATTTAAAGGAAAGGTAACGGTGACGAAGGGAAATTTTACTGTAGACTTTTTATTACCGAAAGAAGTAAGCTTGCAAAAAAATTTAAAGATGCAATTGACTGCTTATAATGAACTATCGGATGCGATGGGTATGTTTGACAATATAATAGCGATGGATGCTGGCGGAGTTTTAATAAATGATAATCAAGGCCCTGATGTAAAAATATTTTTAAACGATAGTAATTTTATAGATGGTGGATGGGCAGCTGCTAGATCTAATTTAATTTTAAATCTGGCAGATAGCGCAGGTATACAAACTTCTGGTAATGCATTAGGGCATGATATAGTTTTAGTCATTGATAATGATTATAAAAATACTATAGTACTCAATAGCTATTTTCTGGCCAACTTGGACAGCTACCAAAAAGGTAATTTAATGTATACATTGCCCCTTTTAACTGAAGGTGCGCATTCAATAATGATTAAAGCTTGGGACTTATTAGGTAATTCCACCACCAAAACTTTGAATTTTGTGGTTCCCGCCTCTGAAATAGTAAGTTTTAAAAATTTATATAATTACCCCAATCCTTTTCAAAACTTTACTCAATTTAGTTTTGAGCATAATAAGGTGGGCAGCAGTCTAGAGATAAATCTAAGCATTTACGATGGCAGGGGTAATTTGCTCTTCACTAAGCCATTGAATGGAACCTATAAAGCCAATAGGGTGGTGGCTAACTGGGATGGTGCTGGTATTGGGTCTGCTCAAATCCAAGCCGGTGTTTATTATTATAGATTAAGTATTAAAGACGGTAGTGTAACAAAGTTTTTAACTAGTAAGCTTGTAAAATTTTAAAGATTCCACTCAATGTATTTTGTATCTTTACATTTTAATAATAGCAATTCTGAAATTTTATGACCAGTAGTAGATATAGTCGCCTTTTTTTATTTTTGGTTATGTCTTTTATGAGTCAATGGGTCATGGCGCAAGTCAATCCCATTAGAATTCAAAGTACAGCTGTTCCTTTTATGTTAATTTCTCCCGATGCGCGTTCTGGCGGTATGGGAAATTTATCTTTAGCGATGTCACCTGAAGCCAATGATCTTTTTGGTAATACGGCCAAGCTGCCTTATTTAAATGAAGGCAGAAGTTTTTTAATTAACTATACACCTTGGTTAAAAGATTTAGGATTAAACGATGTCTATTTGGCTAGTGCAGGATTTTATAAAAAATTAGATGATAAGAGTAGTATCAATAGTTCTCTTCGTTTTTTTAGTTTAGGTAATATCGATTTTTCGGATGAAAATGGGAATATAAATTTACCCTCTCAAAGACCCTCTGAATTTAGTTACGATTTTGGCTACAGTACTTTATTAACCGATAAGTTTAGCATGGGTGTAACACTTCGTTATATTCATTCTAGATTGGTTTCAGGATCTTATGGAGGATTGGGCGTTAATTATCGAGCAGGTAATACCTTATCGGGAGACATCAGCATGTTTTATAAACAAAACGAAGATATGCAGGGCTTTCATGCAGGCTTATTACTATCTAATTTAGGTGGTAAAATCAGTTACTCTAATGAAACAAAGAATAAATATTTTATTCCAGCCAATTTAGGTTTGGGGATAGGGTATTTAAATAAAATAGATGCAGATAACTCTATTGAATTTGGCGTAGATATTAATAGAATTATGGTCCCGGCTAATCCGGACAATACGAATATAGAATCGGTGAATCAGTACTTTTCACAATCGGTTGTATCGAGTTGGTTTAATTCATTTAATAATAAATATGGAATGCCCATTGGAGAATCTTTAAAAGCCTCAATGGGTGTAGAATATAATTATACGAATCGTTTTTTTATAAGAGGGGGTTACTTTATTGATAATAATAAGAACCTCGGTAGTATGCAATATCTCACCCTAGGTACCAGCTTTCAATATCAACAGTCTAAATTTAACATTTCTTATTTAGTGCCTGCTGGAGGTGGTATTACAAGAAATCCTTTATCGAATACACTTAGGTTTGGTACCATTTTCTACTTCTAATTGCCTATTTTTGTTGATATGTCAACAGCGGTTCAAATAGTCAATAAAAGCCATCATCCTTTACCGGAATATGCCACTACTGGTTCATCAGGAATGGACATGAGAGCCTTTTTGACTAGCCCAATAACAATAGCGCCCATGGAACGAGTTTTAATTCCAACGGGATTGTTTTTAGCCCTACCTGACAATTGGGAAGCGCAAATTCGGCCTAGAAGCGGACTAGCCATTAAGCAAGGACTTACTTGTTTGAATACACCTGGCACCATTGATGCAGATTATAGAGGTGAATTAAAAGTAATACTCATTAATTTATCTAATGAAGCACAGGTAATTTCAGATGGAGATAGAATTGCACAAATGGTTTTTCAAAAAGTGGAGAAAGTGATTTTAGAAAAAGTAGAAACCTTAGAAGCTACTGAAAGAGGAGCGGGGGGCTTTGGCCATACGGGCAAAAAATAATAAGTCAATGAAAAAAGGTTTATATATACTCGGTTTTGTTTTGTTTTTAGCTTCTTGCTCTACTTATAAAAAAGTGCAAGTGATAAAAGATGCCCTTTCCAAAGCCGATTCTACCAATGCCGCACTCCTTTCCCAAAAACCCAAAGTAGATTCCGCTGCTATTATCAAAGGCATATTGAATAAAATGGAGGCAGCTAAAATTGATTTTACCACCATGAATGCCAAGTTTAAAGTAGACTATGAGACTTTAAAAAATGCAGATAATTATATTGTCAATGTAAGTATTCAAAAAAACAAGGCTATTTATTTAACCGTAAGAGGTGCGATGGGTGTGATTGGATTAAAAGCGCTTATAAATAAGGATAGTGTGGTTTTAATTTACCCTTTAAGTAAGAAAGTGGAACTTAAGCCGTTAAGCTACTTACAAGAAGTTTTAAAAATACCTTTAACTTACGCAACTGTTGAAGATTTAGTAATAGGTAATCCTATTTTTATGAATAACACTAGTATTGTTTCTTATAAAAACAACAATGGAAAATTGCAGGTGGGTTTGATAGGCAGTTTATTTAAAAATCTTATTATTTTAAATGAGGACAATACTAAAATTTTACATCTAAAATTAGACGATGTAGATGTTGACCAACACCGCACCTGCGATATCTCTTATAACGACCATACAAGCTACGGTAAGTTTCAATTTCCTCAGTACCGCGATATTTCCATAGCAGCTAACAATAAATTAGAGATTCATATGGAAGTGAAAGAATTTGCTTTTGATGAACCATTAAAATATACTTTTGCTATACCTAAATTGGGTAAACGTAAATAATTTATCGATCTAATAAAGGACAACATGATTAAAAGGGCTTTATTTATTTTATTTTCAACAGTGTTGCTTTCTATGCATGCTTCAGCACAAGGCGGTGACTC
>JBEIIN010000042.1:0-10798 GCA_040380795.1 Sediminibacterium sp.
GCAGCGGCTGCCCTTGAAAAAGGCATAGACAATGCCCCTGATGATGCAGCAAAAACAAGATGGTACTATTTAATTGGACAGTTATGGCAGAAAGCTGATAGGTGGGACAAAGCCTATCCTTGGTTTAAAAAAGCAAATCAAAATGCAGTGAACCCCATTATTAGCGTCTATGCAAAAATTAGTATGATTAGCTATGATGCTAAAAACGCAAACAATGCCTGGGAAGAACTCGCCTACTCACTTGAAAAAATGACAAAAAGAGATAAGTATAAACCTTATGCCGATATTATTTATTTCGAGATGGCAAAATTAGGCATTCAAAACAATGCTTACATAAAAGCCAACGATTGGTTAATTCAATCTATCAAAAAAAATAAATCGAATCTTAGACAAAAACAAAAAGCTTTTGAGCTGTTAGGAGATATCAACTATTCAAATAACCACTATAGTATTGCTACACTTGCATATGATAGTTTGAATACAGTACTAAAAACAAACCCTAATTACGAAACCATTCAAGCCAGAAAAAAATGGTTAAGCACTATTAGCGCTAATGCAAAAATGATAGAAGCTCAAGACACGCTGCAATATATATATCAACTAAACCCATCCAATCAAGAAGCCTATTTTGATCTATGGCAAAAAAGAATCAGCATTAAAAATGAGTCTTTAAAAGATATTTTTGTAGATAAAATTCCTAGCACTAATTATAGTATTGAAACGCCTACTAGAAATAATCTTAGCAGTTTTGATAATAATAGTAACAATTTTTACTTTGATAATAAAGCTGTCATTGTTCAAGGCAAACAAAACTTTACACAAAAATGGGGGCAAAGACCCAATGTGGATAGTTGGAGAAGAAAAGCAAGCCTTATGAATGCCCCTAGCAACAATCAGAATGCATCTAGTACTGGATTTCAAAATAGTAACAGCAATGACTCATTGCAAAAAATGAGCCTATCCAAGAATGAAAAAGGAGATGAAAAACTGGATAAAAAGGAAAATGGTTATGCAATGATTATAGATGGCAGTTCTTATTTACAATCTAAACAAGATTGGAATAAGGCAGCTTTAACCAATGCCCAAACATTTTTACTAGAGTTGAACGATTTTGAGAAAGCCTACCCCCTATATGTAAAAGTAATTGCCAATAATATTGACACTACGACAACCGAAAGAGCCCTATTGGATTTAGCAAGCCATTACCTACATGAAAATTTAAACGAAAAGTCGGATAGCATTATCAAGTTAGTTGAAAATAGGTTTCCAAAAGGTTTTTATGCCACAAAGAAAAAAGAAAGCAGCTTAAAACAGAAAAAAGAAGCGGAAGTATTGAATAATTATAAAGAAGCTTATTTCTTATCCCAAATTGGTAATTGGGAAAGCTTAGGAGCTTTATCCAATCAATTAAATGCAGATTTAAGAAGAACAAAATGGTATACCCCTTTTAAGTTTATACAAGTAAAAATGTATGGCCAACAAAGAATGGATAGCGCAGCAATAATATTATTAGATTCTATTATTCTTCAAAATACCAATGAGAAAATAAGAGATAGGGCAAAAAATATTTTGGAAGAGTTAAAAAATAGAAAACAAACTGAATCTTATTTAACTAATTTAAACCTTAGCAAAGAAACACTAGATACGAATACCCTATTATATACGGCAGCTATTAGCAAGTCTAATAAAAAGGAACCCCTATTGAATAAAGACAACCCTAATGTAAAGGATACCACCGCCACTACTCAACAAATAGCTGCTGCACCCATTATAGCACCCCTCCTTTTCACCAATGATAGCAGCGAGCAGTACTATATTGCTTTTGCCACCCAAAAAGTGAGTGCCACTTTTGTGAAGGAAATGCAAACAGCCTTTACCTATTTGAATAATGATGAATTTATAAAACAAAAATTAAATGTAACTTACATACAGTTTAATGAGCATAGCTATATTGTTTGGATTGGGCCCTTCGTCAACAACCTTGATGCTAAAACTTATATCAATAAAGTGAAGCCTAGGTTAAGTACTGAAATTATATCATTTGTACCCACCAAGCAATATGAAATATACTTATTAAGTAAGTCCAATATACTGCTCATAAAAGACGAAGCCGATTTGAAACAATATCAGCAGTATATGTTTAAAAATATTTATAAACCTTAATTAAAATAGTAGTGAGTCAAGATTCAAAAAAACCTAAGAATTGGGTGCGCCTTTTTTGGAAATACTATTTTATTTCCGCTGGCGTATTTTTATTATTTGTTTTGATGTTGAACTGGGGGTGGATTGGCGATATGCCCGACTTAGATGATATCGAAAACCCAACAGCCTCCTTAGCAAGCCAAGTGTATGCACAAGATGGCACACCCATGGGTAAATTTTATTTAGAGGACCGCATTACAGTTAAGTATAGAGATATTAGCCCCTATTTATTACAAGCATTAGTAGCTACAGAAGATAAAAGATTTTATGACCACTATGGAGTAGATGGAGAAGGCCTTATTAGAGCCATTGCCTTTCTAGGTAGCCAAGGCGGTGCCTCTACCATTACCATGCAAACTGCTAAAAATTTATTTACCGATAACTGGGGCACGAAAAACAAATTACTTCGTGTTATCCAAAAAATAAAAGAGAGTATTATTGCCATTAAACTTGAACGTAATTTTACCAAGCAAGAAATTATCACGCTTTATTTAAATACAGTTCCCTTTAGTGAAAATGTGTTTGGAGTAAGCAATGCTTCTAGAACCTTTTTCCAAAAAGAACCCGACCGCTTAACAGTAGAAGAAGCGGCTTTATTAATAGGCATGATTAACGCGCCTACCAAATACAATCCTAATAGAAATCCTAAGTTGGCCTTAGAAAGAAGAAATTTAGTAATAAGTAGAATGGCAGGGCAAAAATATATTAGCCAGGACCAGGCAGACGAACTTAGAAATTTACCCATTGCCACTAATTTTAAAAAGCTAGATCAAAACAATGGCCTTGGCCCCTATTTCAGAATGACCTTAGGAGAGTACATGAAAAAATGGTGCAAAGAGCATAAGAAAAATAATGGTGACCCTTACGATTTATACCGAGATGGTTTAAAAATTTATACCACTATCAACCCTAGAATGCAATTGTATGCAGAACAAGCAGTAGCCCAGCACATGTCCTATTTACAAAAACAATTTAATCAACAAGCCAATATAAAATCGGGTACTATTTGGAAAGAGTTTAGCGCACAACTAGAGCTTGCGGTAAAACAAACCGACAGATGGAAGAGTTTGAAAAAAGAAGACATGGAAGAGGAAGCCATTAGAAAAACTTTCAACGAGCCTTTGCCCATGCGCATTTTTGCATGGAATAAAAACCGTTTTATTGATACCATCATGACCCCTTATGATTCTTTAAAGTATCATAAGCAAACTTTACAAACCGGATTCTTAGCGGTGGACCCTTTTACTGGAGAAGTGAAAGCCTGGGTAGGTGGTGTAGACTTTAAAACATTCAAATACGATCACGTTAATATTAATACAAAAAGACAAGTGGGTTCTACCATTAAACCCTTGTTGTATTCTTTAGCCATTGAAGAGGCGGGCTTTACACCCAATACTATTGTACAAGACGTACAACAAAATTTTGACGGATATGGCATGGTGCCTAATACACCTAAAACCTGTACTTTCCAGTCTATTCCTATGGCACAGGCTTTAGCTGAATCTAGAAACTGCTCCTCGGCCTACATCATGAAACAAATTAACGGCAATGGCAATGAAGCTGCTAAACAATTTGTGGAGTACTTAAAAAAGTGCAATATTAAATCCGATATACAACCCTATCCTTCTATTGCTTTAGGTGCCGTTGAAATTTCACTCTTTGAAATGGTACAAGCTTATACCATGTTCCCTGGAGCGGGTTATAATGCACAGCCTTTTTTTATCAATAGAATTGAAGATAAGAACGGTAATGTACTTGAAAGCTATTCTCCTCAAAGAAGAAAAGTGATTAAAGAAGAAACGGCCTATTCTGTTGTAAGTATGATGCAAGGAGTGATACAGAAAGGAACGGGAAGAAGTATGTATTCTTATGCTGTTCCAACACAATCTATTGCAGGTAAAACAGGAACCACCAATGATAATAGCGATTTATGGTTTATGGGTTATACCCCACAATTATTAGCAGGGGCTTGGGTGGGATGTGACGACCGATATATAAGATTCTCAGATAATTATTTTGGACAAGGCGCACATGCATCTTTACCTATTTGGGCAAATTTTATGAGTAAGGTAGCCGCAGACCCTGCATGTAATTTAGATGCAAATGCAAGCTTTGAAAGACCATCCAGTATGCTCAACGACTTTAATATAGATTTTGTTTCAAAAGATAGTACAGGTTTAGAAGGTATCGATGATATTATTACTACAGAAGATATTAAAGCTGAATCGGATTACACCCTACCCGATGCTGAAATTGCTAGCCCAGTAAAAAATAATCCGAAGGATACAAAATCTAAAGATACAAAGCCCAATAAAGAAGGGGCAAAACCAAAAGCTATCTTTCCACCAAAGAAGAACTAAGGCGTATTTTTCAAGGAATAAAAAATAGAGAAATGGTGGTACAAATTTCTTTGGAAAAAAGCATTCCCATATTGTATCGTAATACGAGGTAATTTAAAATCCAATCCTGCACTAAATCCATTCAACCAATTTTGTTGGTTTTGAATATTCAAATCGAAGCGTCTAATAAAATTATAACCAAAATCAAGACTTACCTGCTCTCCTATATTCACCTCCGTACCCAATATTAAATGATTAAAAATATCTTGAGCAGTGGTTGGCACTTTATACCCTTCTGCAGTATAAAAACCAGGGTCGTAGAAAGTATTGTTCCAAATAGAAAGTCGTTGCGCTGTTAAAGAAAATTCAATAGGTGCGCTTTCTAATTTTTTAGAAACTCCCATAATAATATTTAAAGGAAGTCTTTCTTTTTCTGTGTAAGAGCTAAGCTGTCCTCCCACATTATTGGCAAGTATACTTGCACGTAGTAATCTATTTGATGAAGTATAGACCATGGACAAATCCATGGCTACCCCAGTAGATTTATACATACCATAATTGGACTGTATTAATTTAAGCGTGGCTCCTAGATTTATATTCTTTCTAAATAAAGAAGCCATTGAAACTTGTGCCACATAATCATTGGCTAAAAAATTACCCATCTCATTACCCGATACATCGGTCATATTAATATTTCCATATCCCATATAATGAAGGCCCCAACCAATTACCCAATTTTTTTTTGGTAGATAATGTGCTCCACTAAAATCGTACTGCTGAATATTAGAAAAATAAGACTTCACACTTAAATGAATAGTCTTATCCAATGTAGGGTCTAATAAAGCAGGATTATACATAGCTAGTCCAATATCAGAACCAAGATGACTAATATTAATACCTCCTAAGGAACTTGCTTTAGCACTATAGGGTAAGTTTAAAAATTGATATACCTCATTGGCATTAGATCTCTGTGCACGCACAGAATGGGTACTTACAAAAAATGTAATGAATACAATAAAGCCTACTATATTTCTTGATGCTAGGACCACCCTTCTCATAGAACAAAGCTAGGGTTTTAAACTAATGCTAAGTCAAGCACCTGCTGCATATTTTTTACATAATGAAACTGTAATCCTTTAATAAAACTATGGTCAATTTCATTGATATCTTTTTCATTCTGCCAGCAAAGTATAATTTCTTTCATACCAGCTCTTTTAGCCGCTAATATTTTTTCTTTAATGCCCCCTACAGGTAATACCTGGCCACGTAGTGTTATTTCACCCGTCATGGCTAAATAAGGTTTTACTTTTCTACCCGTAAAAGCTGAAGTAAGTGCGGTGAGCATAGTAATACCTGCACTAGGACCATCCTTAGGCACTGCCCCTTCAGGTACATGCACATGAATTGCCTTTGTAGTAAATAAAGTCGGGTCAACGCCAATTTTCTTTGCATTACTTTGTAAATAAGTAAGGGCTGTGTCTACACTTTCTTTCATTACATTACCTAGGTTACCTGTAAGCTTTAAGCCTCCTTTACCTTCGGCAAGTAATACTTCTATAAATAAAATATCTCCTCCTACATAGGTCCAGGCCAAACCCACTGCCACCCCTGGCATGTTCACGGTTTTATAAATTTCATTGCTATACCTTGCCTGTCCTAATATTTTATGTAAATCGGTTTTAGTAACAGTTGGTTTCACTTTATGTTTATAGGCAAGTTCCTTAGCCTGATAACGCATAATGGAAGCCAGCTGTCTGTCTAGCTCACGCACACCACTCTCTCTAGTATAATCTTCAATTACTTTCTCAAGTACATTGTCAAGTACCTTGAAATTAATTTTATCAAGCCCATGTGCTTGTCTTTGCTTAGGTAGTAAATGCCTTTTCGCAATTTCAATTTTTTCTTCTACTGCATACCCACTTAAATCAATAATCTCTAAACGATCTCTTAGTGCTGGTTGAATACGGCTAATATCATTGGCCGTTGCAATAAATAAGGTTTTACTTAAATCGTATTCCGATTCTAAATAATTATCATAAAAACTATGGTTCTGTTCTGGATCTAATACTTCTAATAAAGCAGAAGAAGGATCGCCTCTGTGGTCGCTGCCTATTTTATCAATCTCATCCAATATCATGACTGGGTTAGATGTTTTAACCTTACGCAGGCTTTGTACAATTCTTCCAGGCATAGCGCCAATATAGGTTTTACGGTGTCCTCTAATTTCACTTTCATCGTGCAAGCCGCCTAAACTTACCCTTATATACTTTCTACCAATGGCATGTGCAATAGATTTGCCTAAAGAAGTTTTACCAATACCTGGAGGGCCTAAGAAACATAAAATAGGACTTTTCATATCGCCTTTAATTTTAAGTACGGCTAGGTACTCTAAAATTCTGTTTTTTATTTTACCCATACCGTAATGGTCGGCGTCTAAAACTTTTTTAGCGTTCTTTAAATCATAGTTGTCTGCTGTGTACTCTTCCCAAGGTAGGTCTAATAATAAATCTAAATGATTATACACTACTGAGTAGTCGGGTGTGCTTGGGTGCATACGCTCCAATTTCTCCAAACCATTTTGAAATAATTTTTTAGCAGACTCCGGCCACTTCTTCCCTTCCGCTTTCTTTTTCATATCCGCTACTTCGCGCTCATTGGGGTCACCGCCTAATTCATCCTTAATACTTTTTAATTGTTGTTGTAAAAAGTAATCGCGTTGTTGCTTATCTATTTCGGTGCGCGTTTTATTAGCCACCTTATTTTTTAATTCAACGAATTGTAATTCTTGTTGTAAAAACTGAATTAATTTTTCAGCCCTTAGTGTAATATTATTTTGTTCTAATAAAGCTTGTTTATCATTTATTTCTACACTTAAATTACTACTTACAAAATTGATTAGAAATAAAGGGCTTTCAATATTTTTTAATATCATCGCTGCCTCCGATGGAAAATTAGGAGACAACTGAATAATTTGAGTGGCTAAATCTTTTATATTGGATAAGTAGGCTTGAAAATTTTGATTCTCTTTTTCAACTTTATCTTCTACCAATACTTTCACGCTGGCTTTGAAAAACGGATCTTCTTCTTTCATCTCCAATAGTTCAAATCGCTTTTTACCTTGAATAATAATGGTGGTACCTCCATCCTGCATCTTAATCATTTTAATGATTTTTGCAACAGTACCTATTTGACATAAATCGGCGGGTGTAGGATCTTCGATATTGCCATCTTTTTGAGAAACCACCCCAATTAATTTATCCTTATTATAAGAAGCCTTCACCGCTTGAATGCTTTTATCTCTGCCTACCGTAATAGGAATGACTACGCCTGGAAACAGGACCGTATTACGAAGTGGCAGAATGGGTAATAAAGAATCAATCACCATTTCTGGCTCATTCTCTTCCCCCTGCTCATTAAATGAAAATAAAGGTATAAACTCATTATCTTCTTCCCCCTTAAACAAAAACGTCTTATCCACTCTCTATACAATTTAAATTAAAGTCAAAATGACATACCACCTTAGCATAGCATTGATTTACCATTGTTAAACTAAGGTATACCCTAGTAAGGCAATATTGATGCCAAAAACCCATAATTGACTATGGATGCAGCAATCCCTAAAATAAAAAATCCTCCCCGATATAATCGGGAAGGACCTTCTTGCAAGAAGTTATTTATAAACTTCTGAAATTACTTTGCAACAGCAGCTGTATCAGCTGTAGCAGCAGCAGCAGTGTCAACAGTTGCAGCAGCAGCTGTATCAACAGTTGCAGCAGCAGTGTCAGTTGTTGCTTCAGTAGAAGCACCACCACATGCAGCTAGTGCAGCGATAGCGAAAATTGCGATAACTTTTTTCATTTTTTGGTTTTTTAAGTTTTGTAAAAATACGTGGGCGAAGATAGCCATACCCTTCAAATATGCCAAATTTTAACATTATTTTTTTACACACCCTACTAATTCTAGCCCTAAACAGAGGAAATTCTACTTTTTCCTGAAATAGACCCTAATGGGCACCCCTGTAAACTTGAAGTTGGCTCTTAGCTGATTTTCAAGGTAGTTACGATAAGGAACCTTAATGTCATCCGGAAAATTGGTAAAAAAAGCAAAACTAGGCACCCTAGTTGGTAACTGGGATACGAACTTAATCTTAATCACATGGCCTCTAACAACCGGGGCCTGATACTTAAGAATAGCCTTCAACATAATATCGTTTAGCTTAGAAGTAGGCACTTTACGGTGCTTATTTTCATATACTTCCAATGCTAGTTCAATGGCTTTGAAAATGCGGGTTTTTTCTATTGCAGAAATGAATAGTACAGGCACATCGGTAAAAGGAGCCAGTTTGTCCTTTACTACTTTCTCATAGTCTCTGGCTGTATTGGTTTCCTTATCAATTAAATCCCATTTATTTATTAGTACAACTATCCCCTTGCCCTTCTTAGACGCAAGGCTAAATATGCTTAAATCCTGGGCCGTAACTCCTTTGGTGGCATCTACGACTAATAAACATACATCGGCCTCGTCCATGGCCTTAATAGCTCTTATAATAGAGTAAAACTCTAGATCGTCTTTTTCCTTATTCTTTCTTCTAATACCTGCTGTATCAATTAGAATAAATTCCTTTTGGAACATGGTATAATGTGTATGAATAGTATCGCGTGTAGTACCTGCAATATCACTTACAATGGTTCTATCCTGTCCAATCATGGCATTCAATAAACTAGACTTACCTACATTGGGCTGGCCCATAATGGCAATCTTAGGAACCTCCAGCACTTCTTCTTCCCCTTCAGCTACTTCTTCATCGTCATTGCTTACTTCCTTAATCTTAATATCGTTGGTTACGGCGTCTAAAAGCTCACCCGTTCCACTACCTGAAATAGAGCTCACAAAGTAGTTATGTTCAAAGCCCATTCCGTAGAACTCAGTGCCTTCTAGAGCGCGTGTCGAATTATCTACTTTGTTCACGCATACATAAACAGGCTTAGTACTTCTTCTAAGCATATCTGCCATAGAGGCGTCTAAATCGGTTAAACCTACTGCCGCATCTACCATAAATATGATAGAGTTCGCCTCTTCAATAGCAATCTTTACCTGCTTGCGAATCTCGGTTTCAAACATATCGCGAGAATCGGGTACAAAACCACCCGTATCTATTACGTTAAAGGTTTTACCCGCCCATTCAGTTACCCCGTATTGACGGTCTCTGGTCACACCGCTAATATCGTCCACGATGGCTTTACGCTCCTCTAAGAAACGATTAAACAAAGTGCTTTTTCCTACGTTTGGCCTTCCAACAATAGCCACTGTATAGCTCATAATAATGTATATTTAATATTCAATTATACTATTTTAATTCATTCATTATCAATATTTTAAATAAATATTAATGACTAAATTAACTAGTATCCAAATTCTTTTAACTTCGTCTCATTGTCTCTCCACTTAGGCTTCACTTTTACAAACAATTCCAAGTACACTTTTGAGCCTATAAAATCCTCAATATCCTTCCTTGCTAAAGTACCAATTTCCTTAATCATCTTGCCCTTCTCACCTATAATTATAGCCTTTTGGGTTTCTCTATTCACAATAATATCGGCTTGTATCTTAATTAATAAGGGCTGTTGCTTAAATGAATTCACTAGCACGGCTGTATGGTAAGGAATCTCCTCCCCAAAGAGCTGGTATATCTTCTCCCGAATTAGTTCGCTCACAAAGAACTTAGTCGGTAAATCACTTAAATCGTCCTCACTGTAGAAAGGTACCCCTTCTGGAATCATTTCAATAACAAGTTTCAATAACCTTTCTATATCACTCTTATTCAATGCACTAACTGAAATAGTTTTGGTACAATAAGACTTCTCTTTAAAAAAGGCCACCGCCTCTTTTACCTGGGTGCCTACTGCCAAATCCGACTTATTTAAGACCACCACACAGGGCACTTTTAGCTTTAAAGAAGCAAATAATTCATCTAGTTCCTTGATATCGTCACGCATATCCACCATTAATAAAGCCACATCGGCGTCTTCTAAGGCGCTTTTAACGGCCCCCATCATTTTCTCGTGCAGCTTGTATTTAGGGTCGATGATACCTGGTGTATCTGAAAAGATAATCTGGTACTCGTTTTCCTTATTTAAAAAGGCCTTAATACGGTGACGGGTGGTTTGTACCTTGGAAGAGACAATAGCCATTTTCTCGCCCATAATGGCGTTCAGTAAAGTGCTTTTACCGGCATTTGGCCTTCCAAATATATTTAC
>JBEIIN010000043.1:0-10794 GCA_040380795.1 Sediminibacterium sp.
CGCTTGATAAAAATAAAAAAGATAAATGCGGACTACCTTCCTTACATATTGATTTCGATTTTAAAGAAAATGAAAAAAAGATGCGCATAGATATGAGAAACACCGCTGCTGAAATGTTAGAAACTGCTGGTATCAAAAATGTAGGTACTTATGACAATATGCCTGCGCCTGGTTTTTGCATTCACGAAATGGGAACAGCGCGTATGGGTAAAGATCCTAAAACATCGGTATTGAATAAATGGAATCAAATGCATGAAGCTAAAAATGTATTTATAACAGATGGTTCTGCCATGGCTTCTTCTGCTTGTCAAAATCCTTCATTAACTTATATGGCACTCACTGCAAGAGCTGCCGACTTTGCTGTAGCTGAATTAAAAAAAGGAAACTTATAGGGTTTCCTTTTTTATGCTTTATTTTTTATACTTACTAATATAATTATTACTATTAATTTCTACGTCTAATATTGGAGGCGCCTGAAGTATTAGATTCTTTTACAGTCGGGTTACCTTTATAATTTATATCGCTCGCACCACTAGAACTGGCTCTTAAAATTTCTGTAACTGTTACACCAATATTACTAGCACCTGAGGCACGAAGTATTGCACCCTTAGCAGTTAAGTTGAATAATTTGGCACTACTTGCACCTGATACTTCTATTGCTAAATCATCCACTTTACCTATTAATTCAATACTAGAGGCACCGCTTCCATCAATATCAATGCTATTTGCTGTTACTTCCCCTTCATAATCTGAAGCGCCAGTTAAATGATACATTAAAACACCTGCCTTTATATTTCCTTTAAAGTCTGAAGCACCTGATAACTTAATTCTCATTTTAGGAGACTCTATGGTATTTACTAAATGTACAGTACTAGCACCTGAGGCGGTTAATGCATATATATCTTGAATGCTTACATAGGCCTTGGTTTTATAATTGCCCCATTTTCTCCAACTCATCCAATTGCCTTTATCTCCTAGTCTTATAATTAAAGTGCCTCCTACAACTTCAGTAATAATATGGTCTCTGATTTCATCATTAGTTGCACTTACGGCTACTGCATTTTTATTAGACTGGGTTAAATACAAATCAATGGCACTTGACACACTAATAGCTGTAAAACTAGGCACCTTTCTTTGTTGGGCATTTTCGTCATATACAATAGATTTATTCTCCTGCGCATTCACTACAAAGCCCGCAAGTAACAATAGGGCAAAAAGTATCTTTTTCATAATTGAGGTTGTTTATTACCTAAAACGTAAATATTAGCATAAAGTTACAGCGCTTTGTATCATTTTACTGCTTATTTTTGCAACGTCCTCGGGGTGCTGTAAAAAGCTGAGAAAAAACCCGTTGAACCTGAACAGGGTAATGCCTGCGAAGGGAAGGTCAACGCATCACGCGCACTTCTCATAGCTATTCCCTGTTCTCAGTATTCATTTTTGAAACAAGTAAACTTTAGTAATGACTAAGTTATTGGGAACAATTGCCTTTTTATTAATGGTGGCCAATGCTATGGCTCAAACCAAGCCGTCCTCTATTCCAAAAAGAAAAGAGAGTATTAGTAAGTATACAGATAGTATTAATAAATATACGGACAGCATTAGAAGCCTCCCCCCTCTTGAAGTGAAAGCAATTAGAGTAAGCGAACAGGCCCCTTTTGCAAAAACGAATATCAGTAAAGCACAAATTGCATTGAATAATGTTGGTCAAGACCTTCCCTTTTTATTGGAGAATACCCCTTCTGTGGTGGTGCATGCTGATGCAGGTATTGGTGTTGGTTATACAGGCATAAGAATTAGAGGTACGGATGCGACAAGAATCAATTTTACATTAAATGGTATTCCTTATAATGACCCTGAGAGTATGGGTACTTTCTTTGTGAACATTCCAGATTTTAGCTCCAGTGTCAATAGTATACAAATTCAAAGAGGTGTAGGTACTTCTACTAATGGAGCTGGGGCATTTGGAGCTAGTGTTAACTTAATGACCAATGACTACCATCCAAGTGCTTATCTATCCTTACAAAATACAGCTGGTTCATTCAACAGCTTTAAAAATAATGTAGTTTTTGGATCAGGCTTACTCAATAACAAATTCACTATTGACGGAAGACTTAGTTCTATTATGAGTGATGGATTTATTGACAGAGCCAATTCTGATTTAAAAAGCTTTTATCTAAGTACTACTTATTGGGGAGAAAAATCTTCTTTGAGATTGAATGTATTTAGTGGTAAAGAAAGAACCTATCAAGCATGGTATGGAGTGCCACAGGAATTACTAGCTTCCAATAGAACCTATAATCCAGCAGGAACAGAAAAAGCAGATGCACCTTATGAGAATCAAACAGATAATTATAGCCAAACACATTATCAATTATTTTATAATAAAAATATTAATAGTCAATGGAAATGGAATACTGCAGTTTATTTAACCACAGGAAAAGGCTATTACGAAGAGTATAAAGCAGATGTCAATTTTGCTGACTACTTAATTGATGTATTCGGAATGAATGCCCCTTCTGACTTAGTAAGAAGAAGATGGTTAGATAATAACTTTTATGGACAGATTGCCGCGATTTCTTACGTGGATAGTTTAAATGATTTAACTATAGGAGGTGGTTGGAGTATTTATGATGGACTACACTATGGCACTTTACCCTATCTAGATACAAGGTTTGCGCCAGCAAATTTTAAATACTATGATAATGATGCAGTTAAAAAAGAAATGAATACCTATGTAAAATGGGAAAGAAAACTGACAAGACAATTTAGAAGTTTTATAGACTTACAATATAGAAATGTAAATCATCAAATGAATGGCTTTACAAAAAATACCAACTTAACCATTCAAAGAAAATTTGATTTCTTCAACCCGAAAATGGGATTAACCTATCAAGCGAAAAATATTTTTTACTACACAAGTGTTGCGGTTGGCAATAAAGAACCCAATAGAGATGATTTTGAAGCAAGTGCAATAGAACAGCCCAGAAAAGAACAATTAGTAGACTGGGAAACAGGGCTTGAATTGAAGAGACAAAAGTATTCCATTAATGCAAATGTTTACTACATGAACTATAAAGACCAATTGGTATTGACGGGTAAGATTAATGATGTGGGTGCCTATACAAGAACCAATGTTCCAAAAAGCTATAGAGCAGGTATAGAATTACAATTCAAATATGCATTGAATAAAAAATATAATACAAGTTATAATATCACATTTAGTCAGAATAAGATTAAGGAATTTACAGAATATGTAGATGATTACGATCAATTCACTCAAGTAGCTATTCAGCATAAAAATACCAATATTGCATTATCGCCTAGTTTAACCACGAACCGTACTTTTAACTGGAAACCAAATGATAAGCTTAGTTTTTTCTGGACAACAAAATATACTTCTAAGCAATTTCTTGACAACACAGAAAACAAGTCTAGAATTTTAGATGCCTATTTTATCAATGATATCAATGCACATTGGACTATTTTAAATAAACCAAAATTCACCATGTTGTTACAGTTCTACGCAAACAACCTATTAGATGTTCAATATGCCCCCAATGGATATACTTATAGTTATATTTCTAATGGCAGTGTAACCACATCCAATAATTACTACCCGATGGCAGGAAGAAACTATTGGGTTAGTTTAAAGATTGACTTAAAATAAAGAATGCTCCTTCCCCCTGAGTATAGGTTAGATTTAACCAAAAAAAAGGTCCTGAATTTTCAGGGCCTTTTTATATAAAACCTTAGATAATAACTATACGAATTAGATTATCCTGGAAACTTAGCCTGCCAGTCTAACATACCACCAGAAACATTGACTACATTTTTAAAGCCATATGGCTCTAACATTAGACAGGCTTGACCGCTTCTATTGCCACTTCTGCAATAGATATATATGATATCCTCTTTCATGTCTTCTATCTCGTCTAATTGTAAACTTTGTACATGACCTAAGGGAAGTAATATACCGCCAATATTAAATGCTTCGTGTTCATGTGGCTCACGCACGTCAACTAAATTAATTTTCTCTCCTGCGTCTAATTTTGCTTTTAAAGCTTCTACTGTAATGGTTTGCATCTTATTATATTTAAAGTGAATTATTTTGTAGTGAAATAATGAATTCTATCTTAAAGAGTCTCTTTTTATAATAACAGGGGCTACTCTATCAATAACTAAGTCAATAGCAACTCCTTGTATGGTTACATTTTTTACAGGCATACCTAAAGAATCTAAAACAGAAGAATAAGTAGCAGGATTTTGCTGAACGACAAAGGCAGTAGCTGTGTCTTGTATAGCACCATTGGCTGAAATATTTCCAACAAGTAACCCCATACTCGCAATTTTCATTTTAGCCATATCTACCGTTAAACCAATTAAGTCTGGCACTTCCATACCAATGCTCGCACCACCGTCTCCTACTGTAAAATTAATTAAGGTCCCCGATACAATTTTAGTACCAGGTGCGATAGGCGTATTACCTACTAATTGTTCTACAATTACATTTTTATTTCTATCGGCCACTAAATTAATAGTGCCAATTCTTAAACCTAATACTTTTAAATAAGTTTGTGCGCTCTTTAAAGAAAAGCCAATTAAATTAGGCATGTCTACCTGCGGTGCAATGACACGGTTAACAGTTAAAAAAATAGTTCTTCCTTTTTTAACCACTTCGTCTGCTTCTGGGGTTTGTCTTAATACGGAGTTTCTAGCAAGGGTATCTACATATATAGAATCTTGTAACACTAAATCAAAGCCAAGGGCTTTAATATTTTTTTCAGCAGCTGTAACATCTAATCCTAAAACATTGGGTACTTTTTCTGTCTTACCATTGCCTGTAATCCAACCTAAGGAAAAGAAGAACAATACTAATAAAACCAATACAGCGCCAATACCTGCTAAGATATTCACCCATAAAGGCTTTTTTAATAATTTGTCTATGAATTCCAAAATATAAGATATTGTTTAAAGGCTATTTATAAATATATACTGTACTCACTATTTCGAAGCTAAACTATCTTCTATAATAGTTGCATAAAAATCAGTTAAATTCCAACCCATGGCCCTTACTTGTTGAGGAATAATACTCGCTTCACTTTGTCCTGGCACTGTATTCACTTCTAATAAAAAGGCTCTCTGTGCTTTTTCATCATAAATAAAATCTATTCTTACTACCCCTCTGCAATTTAAAATAGCATATACTTGCTTAGCTGCTTCGGATAAATCCTTGAACATGGTCTCTGTAATTTTTGCAGGTGTAATTTCTTCACTCTTACCTTCATACTTTGCCTCAAAATCAAAAAATTCGTTTTCAGTTGTAATTTCTGTAATAGGCAAAACAGTAGTCACCCCTTTTGATTTAAATACCCCAATAGTGAACTCTCTTCCACTTATAAATTCTTCTACTAATACTTGTGTATCTTCTTTAAATGCTTTTTCTAAGGCAGGCGCTAATTCAGCAGCGGCGTTTACTTTACTAATACCAAAACTACTTCCTCCGTTATTTGGTTTTACAAACAGTGGAAGTGTAACCTGAGATAATATTTGATCGGGAGTAAGTTGAGTGGAAGAAACTAAATGTAATGACTTCGCAACTGCTACTCCTCCAAAACCAGCAATTGCCACTGTGTATCTTTTATTAAAAGTTAAAGCCGAGGTGGCTGTGTCGCAACTTGTATAAGGCAAACCAATTAAATCGAAATAGCCTTGCATTTTTCCATCTTCCCCTGGTGTACCATGGATACACATTAAAGCAATATCAAAATTAATTTTTAGACCGCCTTCCATAATACTAAAGTCGGCTCTGTCCACGGCCACTTCTTCTCCTACTATATTTTCATACCACCACCCTGTAGGATGAATATCTATTAAATACACATCGTATTTATTTTTGTCCAAGGCATTCATTACAGTTTTTGCACTCTTATAACTAATTTGTGCTTCAGAACTTAAACCGCCTGTAACAAGTGCTACCTTTTTTTTCATGTATGCTAATTGATCTCCAAATTTACTTAATAGAAGGCATAAAAAAATGGAAAGTAATTCCCTTTTTAAAAATGACTCTAATAGATGTTTCTAATAGATATTTCTAATAAATAACTCTAATTGATTATTAAGCGTGTAGTCTGTCTTTTTTTGCTAACAATACTTCTACTGTTTCTACATACATTTCATCTGGTATGCAACAGTCTACTGGACAAACAGCAGCGCACTGAGGCTCTTCGTGGAAACCTTGACACTCTGTACACTTATTGGGTGTGATATAATAGGTATCGGCAGCTACTGGCGCAATTCTTTGCGCAGCGTCTACCGAAGATCCGTCTAATAAAGTGAAAGCACCTTTAACGGTTGTACCATCAGCTACAGCCCATTCTACACCACCTTCATAGATAGCATTATTTGGACATTCTGGTTCACAAGCACCGCAGTTAATACATTCATCCGTAATTTTGATAGCCATAAAAAATTATTTAAAAATTAGTAACGTAATTTTACAGTACAAATATAAAGAACAAGCATGAACTTACAAGCAAGAATTGAGCATTTTTTTACTTTAGGCGAGACCTTTTTTGACCCCAAAAATGAGGCCTTCCAATTAGCTAAACAAAAGGCTTTTCAACAAAATTCTTGGTTTTTACCGGTTTTCATGGATCATGCTACAAGTCAAATAAAGCAATCTTTTTTATCTTTAGATGCCCTCAAACACTGGGCGAATAGGTATCCTTCTCTATCCAATGCACCTACTGGAAAAAAGGTAGGTATTGTAATGGCTGGTAATATTCCACTAGTAGGTTTTCACGATTTACTCAGTACTTTACTAGCGGGGCATACAGCTGTAGTTAAACTTTCCTCAAAAGACTCCGTTTTAATGAACTATGTGATTGAATCACTTATTGAAATTAACCCCGCCTTTGAAAAACTAATTATACAACAAGAACAGCTAAAAAACTGCGATGCCTATATTGCCACAGGCAGTAATAATACGGGCCGCTATTTTGAACAATACTTTGGCAAATACCCACATATTATTAGAAAGAATAAAACCTCTATTGCCATTTTAGATGGGCAGGAGTCCAAGGCTGAATTAGATTTATTAGCCGACGATATGCTGCTTTACTTTGGAATGGGTTGCCGAAATGTGACTCAAATTTGGGTGCCCGAGGGCTATGATTTTATACCTCTAATTGAAGCCATGAAAAAATATAACTATTTAGGGGATGAACATAAGTACAAGCATAATTATGACTACCAGTTAGCCCTGCTTATGATGAACAGACAATTTTACATGGATACTGGCGGTATATTATTGAGTGAGAACCCTTCTCCCTTTGCGGCACTCTCTCAAATTCACTACCAGTTTTATACCCCTGGCAAACTACCCACTATTGACAGTAGCGAAATTCAATGTATAGTTGGCATAAATGGAATTCCTTCCGGAGGACCGCAGAAGCCTAGTCTATTAGAATATGCCGACGGCGTAGATACCCTTGAATTTTTGAGCAAAATTCAGTAAAAACGAATATTTTCGTAAATATTTTGTTAAAGCTGTCTAAACGGTTTTGTGACAAAATTTCAGCTTCGTTAATTTGTACCTGAATTGGTATCAAATTTGTGAAGTATAAGTAGAACCCAATTTTTACTATAAAAATAAAAGTATGAATATGAACTTAAAAAATGTAGCAGCCATTATTGGTATTAGTGCCATTACTACTGTGGCAAGTATGTGGGCTTATGGAAAAATTTCAACATCTAATTCAAATTTTGAAACCGATGGTAAACTGCCTGCTAATTATGCGAGTTTTTTTAATGGAAGTGCACCAGCTACTACTGTTGACTTTACCCCTGCAGCCAATGCAGCCTCTCCAGCCGTGGTGCATATTAAAACAAAGACCAACGCCAAAAAAGTAGAGACTAATCAAAGAAGACAAAGAAACCCATTTTCTGATTTTTTTGGAGACGATGATATGTTTGGAGATTTTTTTGGTGGCCCAAGAATACAGCCAGAACAAAGAGCGAGTGGAAGTGGTGTATTAATTACTGCTGACGGTTATATTGTAACCAATAACCACGTAGTAAATGGTGCCGATGAAATTAATGTAACCTTAACCAATAAGAAAACTTATAAAGCAAAAGTAATTGGCGTGGATGCGAGTAGCGATATTGCGGTAATAAAAATTGAAGCAAGTAGTTTACCTTATCTAGTATATGGCAATAGCGATGAAATTAAATTAGGACAGTGGGTACTTGCTATTGGCTATCCTTTAAATTTAGATGTAACTATTACAGCAGGTATTATTAGTGCCAAAAACCGTTCGATAGATATTAATTCAAGACAGAGCGATAAACCAGTAGAATCTTTCTTGCAAACGGACGCTGCAGTGAACCAAGGCAATAGTGGTGGTGCCTTAGTAAATACCAGTGGTGAACTTGTAGGTATAAACTCTGCCATTGCCTCTCCTACTGGTTCTTATGCGGGTTATGCTTATGCTATTCCGGTAAATATTGTGAAAAAAGTAGTTACTGATATAGTAAAATATGGTACTGTGCAAAGAGCTTATTTAGGCATTAGTTATCCTAAAGACGGTTTGTCTGATGAAGAATTAAAGAAAATAGTAGAAGAACTTAATACAAAGTATAAAGAAGGAGATGGTATTTTAATTTCTGATGTAATGGATGGAGGCGCTGCTAAAGCTGCTGGTATTAAAAAAGGAGATGTACTTGTTAAAATAAATGGAGTGGCTGTAAAAACTTCTCCTGAATTACAAGAGCAAGTTTCTCGTTATAAGCCAGGAGATAAAATGAATTTAATAGTGAAGCGTGATGGAAAAGAAATGACCATGGTTGTAACCTTAAAAGCAAAATTAGGCACTACGGACTTAGTAAAAAGCTCTAAGGCTGCTGAAAAACTAGGCGGAAAATTAGAAACCATTGATAAAGCCACTGCTGAAAAGAACGACTTAGAAGGCGGTGTTTTAATTAAAGAATTAGGAACTGGTATTATTGGTAAAAGTAGAATTGAAAAAGGCTTTGTAATTACACATGTAAACGAAGAACCTGTGAATACTGTAGAAGAGTTTTACGAGGCTTTGAAAAAAGCTAGCTCAAGTAGTATTAAAATTTCAGGAGTCTACCCTGGTTATTTTGGTAACTACGCATTTATTTTAAACTTAAATGAATAAGTAAAGACTGATATAAAATAGTTTTTGGTTGGGTTAGGTGGTAGAAAAAAGCCCCTCAAAATTTTCGGGGGGCTTTTAATTTTATTTCATCTTTTGCCAAATAGCTTCTTTTTCAGCCAGACTTAGTGCTGCCAAGTCAAGCCCAGTCTCCTTGGCATAGGCCTCCATGAGTTCAAAACGCTTTTTGAATTTCTTATTGGTTTTTTCTAAAGCAGTTTCAGGGTCAATTTTTAAAAAACGGGCATAATTAATTAAACTAAAAAACACATCCCCCAATTCATCTTCCATCTTCTCACGGTCATTTTGTGCTATCTCATCTTGCAGCTCTCCAATCTCTTCATTTACCTTATCCCAAACCTGCTCTTTATTTTCCCATTCAAAACCCACTTGTTTTACTTTTTCTTGAATTCTTAACGCTTTTACCATAGAAGGTAAACTATTAGGCACCCCACTTAAGATAGTTTTTTTACCATCCCCCTCATTTAATTTCAATTGCTCCCAGTTTAATTTCACTTTCTCTTCCGTCTCTTCTTTTACATCACAATAAATATGCGGGTGTCTATGAATTAATTTTTTTGAGATACCTGCAATAACTTCTTCTAAAATTAATTCATTTTTTTCAGAAGCTATTTTAGTATAAAATAAAATATGTAATAGTAAATCGCCAAGCTCTTCTTTAATACCTTGCCAGTCTTCTTCAATAATAGCATCTACTAATTCATACAACTCTTCAATGGTATTACTTCTTAAGCTATGTATAGTCTGTTTTTTATCCCAAGGGCATTCTGCTCTTAGTCGGTCCATGATGGCCACTAGTTCTAAAAAGTTTTTGGAAATGTTTTCTTGAGACATAGTTAAATTCTGTTTTTTGATCTATAGGTATCTGTCTGAGAATGACAATTAGGACATAAAAGTCTTAAGTTATTAAACTCATGATTAATTCTATTTCCATCAATATGATCTAATTCAAGCTGTATTTGTTTGTTATTCCAGCTTTCTATACCACAAATAGAACACTTATTTTGTATTAACCCTTCTTTTAATAGCCTGTTTTTTAATTTATATGTTTGAAATTGTGGATGATTTCCTTCTAGAATTTCGCTAAGTAATATTTTGGGTGGTGAATTCTTTACCCCTCCTCGTAAACCTTGATTAGGTATATAACAACCATATAATAGCGCTAATCTTTTTAAAGTATTAAAATGAATACGTAAATCTGCAGCAGCTTGCGCCATTGAATTACTTGATTTACAAACCTCAATAATTTTATCTTTAGAAATTTTTGTTTTCATCTTATACTAATTTAAGCAAAAAAAATCCCTCTCGAAATAATCGAGAGGGATTGTGCCTCAGGCGGGAATCGAACCCGCACGGGCGTTGCGGCCCACAGGATTTTCTTACTACTATGGTTTTCACCACCCTACTCTGGTTTGTAGTCTGGACTATGCCTTCACCATATCTTTCGATTTAGGTGCTCCGTGTCTAGTCTCTACACGTTCCCTTTCGGGCTTCGCTCGGTATTCCCATTTTAAAGGGTTCGCCGAATTTACGGAGTTCTACATCTTCAATTTCTCGAAGTGCACTCAAATTTTGCTCATCTAAAGAACAA
>JBEIIN010000044.1:0-10751 GCA_040380795.1 Sediminibacterium sp.
GACATTGTTTTCTTTTAATATAGGTGCTAAATCTGCAGGGAGAAAATCTTTTCGAATTAACTTCATGTCTTCATTAATCCAATCATGAGTTTTGGGATCGTAATTCCAAAAATGCTGATGTGTATCAATGATTTTCATTTTGAAATAGTTTTATTTTTGATAAGCAATAGCAGTTTGCTTACTGCTGCCTAAACCATCAATACCTAATTCAACAACATCTCCTGGTTTTAAATAAATAGTAGGACTAAAGCCAAGACCCACGCCAGCAGGGGTTCCCGTGCTAATGACATCTCCGGGTAGTAGGGTCATAAATTGACTGCTATAAGAAATAAGTTGCGGTATATTAAAAATTAAATCGTCGGTATTACTGTCCTGCATCATTTTTCCATTTAAACTTAACCATAATCTTAATTGATGTGGATTAGGTATTTCATCTTTAGTAACCAACCAAGGACCCAGTGGTGCAAAACTATCGCAACCCTTTCCTTTATCCCATGTGCCCCCTCTTTCTAATTGAAAAGCGCGTTCACTCACATCATTATGTAAAACATAACCTGCTACATAGTCCATAGCTTCTTCTTCGCTTACATAACTTGCCTTTTTCCCAATCACTACTCCTAACTCTACTTCCCAATCTGTTTTTTCTGAATTTTTCGGAATAATAATATTATCAAAGGGTCCAGTTAATGAAGTAGTAGACTTCATAAATAGTATGGGTTCTGTGGGAATGGAGGCTCCTGTTTCCTTTGCATGCTTAGCATAATTTAAACCAATACATAAAATTTTAGAAGGCCTTGCAATAGGGGATCCTATTCTTTGGCCATCTTCTACTAATGGTAATTTTTCTTCATTAACAATGCCAGCTAATTTTTCTAAACCATTTTGCTCAAAGAAGTTTTCATCATAATCTTTTACAAAAGCACTGAGATCATAATTTTTACCTTCTAAATGAATGCCTGGTTTTTCATGTCCTTCTTTTCCGAATCTTATTAATTTCATTTTTAACTATTTAAAGTAACGTAACCGCCATCAATGGCATAATCGCTACCAGTAATAAAACCAGCTTCATCACTACACAAATATAAAACTTGATGTGCTATTTCAATGGGCTTGCCCATTCTACCAATGGGCTGTGTTTTAGATAATTTATCAAACATTTCTGCCTCTTTGCCTGGGTAATTCTTTTTTAAGAAGCCGTCTACAAAAGGAGTATGTACTCTTCCTGGAGAGATACTATTACATCTTATATTATCTTTTATAAAATCCTTAGCCACACTCAATGTCATAGCATGCACAGCGCCTTTACTCATCCCGTATGCAAAGCGGTCCGACACGCCCACTTTGGCAACAATGGAACTAATATTAATAATGGCACCGCCTCCTGTTTTTTGCATAATAGGTATAGCTGCATGTAAACTATTGTATACGCCTTTCACATTAACATTAAATACTTTTTCAAAATCTTGCTCTTCAGTGCTAGTAGCATTACCTATATGTGATATACCTGCGCAGTTCACTAAAATATGGATCGCTTCAATTGTATTATAGGCGGTTATTAAAGCTTTTTGATTCGTCACATCAAGTACAATTGATTTTGCTTCGCCGCCCTCTTTTTTAATAATTTCAACAGTGGTATGAGCGCCCTCTTCACTATGGTCCACTACATATACTTTTGCACCTTGTTTTGCTAATACGATACAAACTTCTTTTCCAATGCCGCTCCCGCCTCCAGTGACAACTGCCGTTTTTTGATGAAGTAAAAACATGGTATTAATATTTTATTGTAAAATGATGCTTCTATTTTTTATAAAGACACGCCTCTTTTCCAAGGTATAAAATCGTCTTGATGTAATTGCACAGCCTTTGGAATGACTTCTCCGCTTGCAGCTTTAATGCAGTAGTCTAAAATTTCTTCTCCCATTTCTTCTATAGTTTTAATACCGTCAATAATTTCTCCAGTATTGATATCTATAATATCAGACATGCGATTGGCTAGTTTAGTATTGGTAGATACTTTTATGACAGGACATACCGGATTACCCGTGGGTGTGCCTAGGCCTGTTGTAAATAAAATTAAGGTAGCTCCACTTGCTGCCTTTCCTGTAGTGGCTTCTACATCATTGCCTGGAGTACAAACCAAACTCAAACCTGCCTTGGTAGCAGCTTCTGTATAATCTAATACATCCACTACTGGAGCGGTTCCACCTTTTTTACAAGCGCCTGCACTTTTAATAGCATCAGTGATTAGTCCATCTTTTATATTACCAGGAGAAGGGTTCATATGAAATCCACTTCCTACCGCATGCGCCATTTTATTATACTCTTCCATGAGTCTAATAAATTTATTCGCTGTTTTTTCATCCACTGCTCTATCAATTAATTCTTGCTCTGCTCCGCATAATTCAGGAAACTCTGCAAGTAATATTTGTCCGCCTAAGGCTACTAAAATATCGGCTGCATGGCCAACAGCAGGATTTGCTGATATGCCGCTGAAACCATCGCTGCCACCACATTTCACGCCAATACATAATTTACTAAGAGGGGCAGGCTTTCTTTCTATTTTATTGGCCTCTTTTAATTTTTCAATGGTGGATTGAATGGCCGATTTAATTAATTGCTCTTCACTTTGTGATGATTGCTGTTCAAAAATAATTAAAGGCTTATCGAAATGGGGGTTTCTCTTTTTTAAATCATTTTTAAAATCATCTATTTGTAAATGCTGACAACCTAAACTTAATAAAGTAATGCCTGCTACATTGGGATGGTCTGCATAGGCAGCTAATAAATTACTTAAAGTAGAAGCGTCCTGTCTCGTGCCACCACAACCTCCTTGATGGTTTAAAAATTTAATACCATCTATATTTTTAAATATTCTTTTTTCAATAGAAGGTGCAATAGTAATATGTTCATCAATGACTAAACTATTATTGTTGTGTATATTTTTTACCACTTCATCTGCAAATTCTTTGTACTTGTCGGTAATAGTATAGCCTAGTGCATGATGCAAGGCTTCTTTAATAACATCTAAATTTCTATTTTCGCAAAATACAGTAGGTATAAATAACCAGTAATTCGCAGTGCCCACTTTGCCATCAGTTCTATGGTAGCCGTTAAAGCTTTTATTTTTGAAATTATTTGTATTTGGAGCCTGCCAATTATAATTTGCATTTCGGTAGGCATAAGCATCTGCTTCATGCTTTGTATTTGTGACGGTCATTTTTTCTCCAATACTTACACTATCTATTACTATTTTTCCAACCGTAATCCCATACATAGTAATAAGCATTCCTTTGGCTAAGTCCTTTATGAAAAACTTATGCTTTTCTTCAATATCCTCTTTTAAAATATAGGTCTCATTTTCAAAAATGATCGATTCCCCCTTCTTTAAATGGGTAAGGGCCACTAGTACAGTGTCCTTAGGGTGAATTTTCAAAACTTTTAAATTTCTTTCCTTCATGTACGGGTCTATTTTAAAGCAATCATTTGAATCTACAATTTAATTCAAACAATTAAAAAATCCTATTTTTGAGATGGAAAAGCAATTAACTTTGCGCCATGCACTACTTTTTAGATTGGATACTTGCTATTTTAACCCTTATGTATGCAGGCTTATTAATTGCCTACCGCTTCTGGTTCGATAAACTTTCTTTTTTCGATTTTAAACCAGATAGAGCGGTAACTGCTTATACCCGTTTTTCTATTGTTATTCCTGCTAGAAATGAATCGGCCAATATTAAAAAATGTGTGGATTCTATTTTGGCGCAAGCTTATCCTGCTGAATTTTTTGAAATAATTGTGATAGATGATTTTTCAGAAGACAATACCGCCTCTATTGTAGAAGCCATACATGTAGAACATGCGCATGTTAAATTATTAAAATTGGCAGACTTTTATAAAGCCGATGAAATTAGCTCTTTCAAAAAGAAGGCCATTGAAAAAGCAGTGGGTCATGCAAGTGGAGATTGGATTATTACCACCGATGCCGATTGCATTATACCTAAGTATTGGCTTTTATTATATCATCAATATATACAAGCGAATAATCCTGTATTTGTGGCAGCGCCCGTTATGTTTATAAAAGAAAAAGGAATATTGAATGAGTTTCAGGTTTTAGATTTCTTAGCCCTACAAGGTATTACAGCGGCTGCAGTGGGCGCGGGTAAACATTCTATGAGTAATGGCGCTAATTTAGCTTTTGAAAAATCGGCCTTTTTTGCAGTAGGTGGTTACCAAGGAGTAGATCATATTGCGAGTGGTGACGATATGTTCTTGATGCATAAAATGAAAAAAACTTTATCCAATAGAATTGGCTATTTATTTCATCCGAATGCCATTGTTTTTACCAAGACCATGCAAAATTGGAAAAATTTTTTAATGCAAAGAATTCGTTGGTCTAGTAAGGCGCGTTTTTATGACGACAGTTCTATATTCTGGGTTTTACTTTTAGTATATGTTTATAATTTTAGTTTTTTAGTACTTCTATTAATGGGGCATTATCAATCTTTTTTTATAGCCATTGCATTTAAAACTTTTTTTGAACTCTATTTTTTAGATCCAGTTGCCAAGTTTTATTTTTTAGAAAAAGGACTTCGCTATTTTTTACTCTATCAACCCTTGCATATTGTGTATACTTTAGTGGCCGGACTTTTTGGCCAGATAAGAACCTATACTTGGAAGGGTAGGCAGGTGAAATAAGGGTCTGTGGAAGAATTTCCCCAAAAAACAGGTTTTTGACCCTCAAAATTGCCATTTTAACTAGAAAAATTGGCCTTCTTTATGTAGTTTTGCATACAAAATAATAATAGAATAGATATGTCGACTGAAACAATTGAAAGCACCGTAGCTGCCCTAACAGCCAAAGATTTTGCCACTGACCAAGAAGTGCGTTGGTGCCCAGGTTGTGGAGATTATTCCATCTTAGCCTCTGTACAAAAAGTAATGCCCACTATTGGCGTTGCTAAAGAAAACATTGTAATCATTAGCGGTATTGGTTGTAGTAGCCGTTTCCCTTATTATATGAACACTTATGGTATGCACTCTATCCATGGTCGTGCCACAGCTATTGCAAGTGGATTAAAAGCGAGTCGCCCTGAATTAAGTGTATGGATAGTAGCAGGTGATGGAGATTCAATGAGTATTGGTGGTAACCATACTATTCATATGTTGAGAAGAAATTTAAACGTTAATTTTTTAGTGTTCAATAACCAAATTTATGGTTTAACAAAAGGTCAATATTCTCCCACTTCTGAAGTAAATAAAATTACCAAGAGTTCTCCGCATGGAAGTATTGATCATCCATTTAATCCGGCTGCATTGGCTTTAGGTGCTGATGCTACTTTTGTAGGACGTACCATGGATCGTGATCCTAAGCATATGCAAACAATGATTGCCCGTGCTGAACAACATCAAGGAACTTCTTTCTTAGAGATATATCAAAACTGTAACATTTTCAACGACGGGGCTTTTGAAATTTTTACTGAAAAAGCAACTAAGCAAGTGTATGGTTTATATGTTGAACAAGGAAAGCCATTGACTTTTGGTGCGAATGGGGAGAAGGGAATTCGTTTCGATGGAATGCGCCCAGAAGTAGTGGAGATAGGTTCGAAATATAGTGCTGATGATATGTGGATCCATGACGAAAAAGATTTTTATAAAGCGCAAATATTAACGCGTTTATTTGATAACCCTTCTGAAGTGGGTGCTGTTTTCCCAAGACCTTTTGGTGTATTCTATACCAATGACCGTCCTTGCTATGAGCAAATGATGAGTTTGCAAATTGAAGAGGCTTTAGCGAAAGGCGCAGGAGATTTAGATAAATTAATTCGTGGTAAAGAAACTTGGGAGATTAAATAGCTTATAAATCGATATAGTTTCTTTTAAGGGCCGTCATTACCATGGCAGTGCGCTGTTTCACCTGTAGTTTCCTAAACACCCTATCTCTATAGCCATAAATAGTATTCACGCTTTTTTGAAGCACTTGGGCTATTTGATCGTAGTTTAAATCCTTACTACAAGCCTGTATAAATTGTATTTCATTTTTGGTTAAAGGCCTACGGTTATAATTTAATTCCTTAATCGTAATTTCTTTTAACAAATTACTAGTGATCATTTTAGATTTATCCGCCGATAAATGAAAGCGGGTTTTATTTCTGACACAATGTTTTAAATCTATTAAGGGCTCGTCGGTAAAAAATAGTCCCTGCAATCCGTTTTTCATTAAAAAGCAAATAGACTTGATAAACTTAGCGTCCGATTTTAATAATATAAAGGGGTGCTTTCCTTTTGCCTTTATGGCTTTAATAACTGAAAGTAATTCTATATAATTATAACTATCGGCAATAATGCATAAGTCGGGCATGCGCTTGTCTTCTTTTAAAAAACTACAAAAGGCTTGAATATCGCCAGTGCTAAATATAACTTTACAATCTTCTTGTTTTTCAATGGCTAATTGAAATGCTTGACGCGTAATAATTTTTTCTTCAAGATAGAGTATGCTAAACATGCGCTTGTTTTTATACAAATTAATATAAAATTGATTGGAATAAAAATGGGTAAATTTGTAGTATACACTTTATGCTAATTAGAATACATCCCGAAAATCCGCAAGCTAGACAACTTACTATGGTAAAAGAATGTCTAGATGATGGAGGCGTTATTGCTTATCCCACTGATACTATTTACGGGCTTGGTTGTTCCATTTTGCATCATGAAGCAGTGGAGAAAATTTGCGCCATAAAAAAAGTTGACCCTGAAAAAGCGCAGCTAAGTTTTATTTGCGCAGATTTAAGTGATTTGAGTACTTATGCTAAAAGTATAGACAATGCTTTATATAGAATTTTGAAAAAAACTTTGCCTGGCCCCTACACTTATATTTTACCCGCTAGTAAACAAGTGCCTAAAATTTTACAGTCAAAGAAAAAAACAATTGGCTTGCGTATTCCTAATAATAAAATTGCACTCTCTATTATTGAAACCTTAGGCCATCCTATTTTATCGGCATCATTCCCTGGTGAAAATGTAGAAGACTATACCGATCCTGAAATTATTTATGAAAATTGGAGCAATCAAATTGATATGGTGGTGGACGGAGGCATTGGTGGTATGGTTCCTTCTACTGTGATTGATTGCACTACCGATGAATTTGTATTACTGCGACAAGGCCTGGGCGTTTGGGAGTATTAGTGTTACTACAACAAACTTAGTTGTGCTGGTAGTATCTTAAAACTTTTTCGATGTTCAAAGCATAAACCATATTGGGCGATGGCCGCGCGGTGCGCGGCAGTCCCGTATCCTTTATTTTTATCCCAACCATACTGCGGATACTTCTTATGTAATTTTTGCATCCAACTATCACGGGCGGTTTTAGCAAGGATACTGGCCGCGGCTATATTGGCATATAGCCCATCGCCCTTAATGATAGTCTGATGTGGAATTTTTTTATAGGCATAAAACCTATTTCCATCTACCGCAATAAATTTTGCTTTTGGTTTTAACTGGTCTAATGACAAGTGCATACATTTAATAGAGGCCTTTAAAATATTAGAAGCGTCTATCTCTTTAGCCGTTTGCTTCGCCACAGCCCATGCAATGGCTGCCTCTTTAATAATAGGCACTAATTCTTCTCTTTGTTTTTCTGTAAGCTGTTTGCTATCGTTCAGCATGGGGTGGTAAAAGTCCTTGGGTAAAATAACCGCTGCTGCAAATACAGGTCCTGCATAACAACCCCTTCCGGCCTCATCGCAGCCGGCTTCTAATAATAAGTCTTGATATTGATTCAGTAGTTTAGGCAATTGTTATATTATGAAGTGTAATCTTTATTTGTAATGATTGTTCAGTTTTGCTTTAAAGTATTGCTGTAAAATTGAAACATATTAGGGAGATACCAAAATCAATCTATAATAAAGCAAAACCAATCTCGCTTCTTTGTTTGATTACTTTGTACCTTTGTAGCCTAAATCAAAGCCGTGGATTTGAACGATCATAAATCAAAAAAAGTAGCCAATTGGCTATTAGTAGGGGTTATCATGACCGTGATTCAAATTGCCTTAGGCGGCATTACGCGTTTAACCGGATCTGGACTTTCTATCACTGACTGGGATGTAGTCACAGGAACCTTACCTCCCATGTCTGATGCCGCTTGGCAGACCTTATTTGCAAAGTATAAAACAACGCCTCAGTTTCAATTACTGAATTTTGATTTCAATATTGATAATTTCAAGTTTATCTTTTTTTGGGAATGGTTTCACCGTTTATGGGCACGTTGTATTGGTTTAGTATTTGCTTTTGGTTTTATTTATTTTTTAGTGAAAAAATATTTTCAACCTAAAATGGTAAAGCCTTTATTAGTTTTATTTTTATTAGGTGCTATGCAAGGAGCCATTGGTTGGATCATGGTAGCTAGTGGTTTAGAAGGGGATGCAGTATATGTAAAACCAACGCGCTTAGCCCTTCATTTTATTTTTGCTATGGGTTTGCTATGCTATACTTATTGGTTTGCATTATCGCTAACAGTACAACCTATTCGTAGAAATATTGGAAATGACGATGCATCCAATAAAATAAGTACCATTCGAAATTTTGCTTGGGTAATTTTACTTATTTTATTTTTTCAATTAATATATGGGGCTTTAATGGCAGGCCATAAAGCCGCCAATGTAGCAAGCACCTGGCCTACTATTAATGGAGAGTGGCTACCAGCCAGTATTTGGGGAAAGGATAGTTTTTTTATCAATGCTATTAATAATACTATTTGGGTTCATTTTATACATAGAGGCCTGGCTTATATATTATTAGCGCTAATAATAGTGTGGAGCCTTCGATTATTAAAATTACAAGGCAATCCTTTTTGGGTAAGAGCTAGAATTGCACCTGCGATATTAGTATTTATACAAGTACTTTTAGGTATTTTTACAGTGTTAGCAAGCGCGCATATTGTGCCTGGTGTTTGGGGTGGCTTTGAATGGTTAGCGCAATTGCATCAATTAGTGGGTATGCTATTATTATTATCGGTCATTAATATTTTATACGCCACTAAATAACAGTATTAAGAATATATATTCAATTCATTCGTTTATGCAAAAAGATATTGCTTCTATTCGCCGCGATTATCAAATGGCTTCCTTGGATGAAGCAGCTACGTCTGCAAATCCAATGGATCAGTTCACACATTGGTGGGAAGAGGCCACTACTAGTAATATCGATGAAGTAAATGCCTTTGTACTTTCCACTGTTGATGCTAACCGCGCTCCTGCGTCGCGCGTAGTACTTCTCAAAGGCTACACCCCTGAAGGTTTTATTTTCTTTACCAACTACGATAGCGATAAAGGCAAAGAGATAACTGCTAACCCTAATGTGGCCATGAATTTTTTCTGGAAAGAATTAGAGCGTCAAGTGCGCATTACAGGCACCATTAAAAAAATTAGTGCAGAAGAATCTGCTGAATATTTTCATTCACGCCCCTTGGGAAGTCAAGTAGGGGCTTGGTCTTCACCACAAAGTCAGGTCATTCCGAATAGAGAATTTCTTGAAAAAAGTTTTGCTGACAATACAGATAAATATAAAGAAGGTATTGTGCCCTTGCCTCCACATTGGGGTGGTTATATAGTACATCCAACGCAGGTTGAATTTTGGCAAGGTCGCAGTTCGCGCTTACACGACCGTATTCGTTATAGTTTTGAAAACCATCAATGGAGTAAAGTAAGGTTAGCGCCTTAGAGAACCTATCAAACTTGAGGTCACAATTTGTGACCTCAAGTTTGAGGGATTATTTTTTACGAGCAAGCACTTTCTTCGCTGCTTCTACAATATTCGGTGTATCTAATCCGTACTTGGCTAATAATTGATTCGGTGTGCCACTTTCGCCAAATGTATCTTTCGTTCCCACATATTCAATAGGAATAGGACAATGTGTTGCGGCTACTTGTGCAATGCAATCGCCCATACCCCCAATAATATTATGCTCTTCGCAAGTGACTGCGCATCCTGTTTTTGAAATACTTTCTACAATAGCTGCAACATCTAAAGGCTTAATAGTATGTATATTAATAACTTCAACACTTACACCCGTTGCTTCTAAAATCTTACCTGCTTCAATAGCCTTCCATACTAAGTGACCACATGCAAATAAAGTAATGTCTTTACCATCGCTTAATTTTTGCGCCTTACCAATCACAAAATCAGAGCCATCTTCCTTGGTAAAATTTGGCCATTTTGGTCTTCCAAAACGTAAGTACACCGGGCCATGATAATTAGCAATCGCCTTAGTGGCAGCCTTGGTTTGGTTAAAATCACATGGCACCACAACAGTCATGCCTGGTAACATTTTCATAAGTCCTATATCTTCTAAAATTTGATGCGTGGCACCATCTTCTCCTAAAGTTAAACCTGCATGCGATGCACAAATTTTTACATTCTTATCGGAGTAAGCAACACTTTGTCTAATTTGATCATACACTCTTCCTGTACTAAAATTCGCGAAGGTAGTGGTGTAAGGAATTTTACCTCCAATGGTTAAGCCTGCTGCCATACTAATCATATTGGCCTCTGCAATACCTACTTCTATAAAACGATCTGGAAATTCTTTAATAAAGGGTCCTAATTTAAATGAACCAGCTAGGTCGGCAGTTAATACTACTACTTCACTATTTTCTTTTGCTAGCTCATGTATGCCTTCACCAAATCCTGCTCTGGTTTCTTTTTCATTTAAGGCTACGATATCTTTTACGTTCATATTATTTAGTTTACTTTATTTA
>JBEIIN010000045.1:0-10709 GCA_040380795.1 Sediminibacterium sp.
ATAATTTGATGAAGCACCTCTTTCATTTGCGCCTCCTCTAAATGTAAACTCTTCTGTATTTTATCATAGTGCTTGCGCGTAAATTCTTCAAAATGTTTTTCAATGACTAGGATAGCCAGTTTTCTTATTTCATCTGAAGCAGGGTCTTGTAGGGCTTCTTCTCTTAGTTCAGCTTGCTTTCTTCTTAATTGAATCAATAAACATTCTTGTAAGTTTCTAGCGCCAATACCCGGTGGATCAAATTGCTGCACCTTCAATAAAAGGGCTTCAATTTCTTTTTCTTCTACCCACATACTTTGTTTAAAGGCTAAATCATCTGCAATAGATTGCAAGGCTCTTCTCAAATAACCATCATCATCTAAACTCCCTACAATTTGTTCTGCAATTTTATATTCATGGTCGGCCAAATCCAACATACTTAACTGATCCATTAATAATTCATGTAAGCTTTGTTCTGCCTTAATGGGAATGACTTTGTCATTGTCTAGCTCTGGATAATAATCGTCCTTAGTTTTATAATCCGCCACATCTCCTTCATCGTCAAAACTATAATCACTTAATTCTTCATTACTCATTTCAAATTCATCTACCGGAATCGCTTCTTCTTCTTCCAAACTACCTTGCAATAAATCATCTGGCATTTCTTCCACCGACTTTTCCATATCTCCTTCCAATAAATCGGCATTCATTTCTAGGGCCGGATTTTCTTCCAACTCTTCTTTAACTCTTTGTTCTATTTGGGCAGTAGGAATTTGCAACAACTTCATCAGTTGTATTTGCTGTGGCGACAATCTTTGTAATTGTCTTTGTTGCAAGGATTGGCCTAATGACATAACCGCTGCTTTAAGAAATTGCTTTTTCTATCACCTTTAAAAATGTAGCTCCTTTTTCATGCACTTGCGCTTCGGTCCAAGTTAAACTTATGGCTGTTGAAATACACCTGCTCATAATGGCATCGCTTTTTTCAAAAGATGTTGTACTTAATGCAGCTAATGCTTTTTGCTGATGCTCATTTAAAGCAGACAAGCTTTGTACATTTTTAAGATGCGCCCACTTCTTGATATAATGCCAGTTGTTAGCATACCAATAAAAATTACCTGCTAATATATTGGCTTGCTTCATTGCCTCAATTACTTTTTCAGTGGCTTCATGTGAAGGTAAAAACCAAGTTAAAAAACTTCCACTATCTCCTGCAGGGTCCGGCACTGTTCTAAATACAATGCCAGGCACTTTCTCCATATAAGATTTTAAAATTTGATTGTTCCTTTTTTGTATCGTTAAAAACTGATCTAATTTTTTGATTTGTGCAAGGCCAACGGCTGCATGCAATTCACTAATTCTAAAATTATAACCCAAGAAAGGATGTAAATCGGCTCCTCTATCAACGCCTAAATGATCATGACCATGATCGGTATACGCATCTGCTTTGGTATATACTTCTTTGCTATTCGTCATCACCACACCGCCTTCACCACAAGTAATTGTTTTTACAAAGTCAAAAGAAAAAGTACCTGCATGACCAATACTACCTAATGGCTTTCCTTTATAAGTGCCTCCAATACTTTGACAAGCATCTTCCAATAAGATTAAATTATATTTATCGCAGATAGCCTGTAAGGCATCTAAATCGGCCATGCTTCCGCACATATGCACGGGCATAATACATTTTGTTTTAGGGGTAATAGCTGCTTCCACTGCCGCCGGGTCTAAGGTAAGTGAGCTATCAATGTCTACTAAAACAGGCACAGCCCCCACACTTAAAATGGCTTCAAAGCTTGCCACAAAAGTAAAAGCAGGCATAATAACCTCATCGCCCACTCCAACACCTAAGGAAACCATGGCGGTGGTTAAGGCCGCGGTACCACTGGAGGTTAATTGTGCATATTGAGTACCAAAACGGCTACAAATAGCCTGTTCTAGCTCTTTTGATTTCCACATCCCATTTCTAGGACCATCAAAGCCATAACGCATTAGAATACCGGTCTCTAAGACCTCGTTCACTTCTTTTTTTTCTTCTGCTCCAAACATTTCAAAACCTGGCATACCCTTTCGTTTTATTGATAAACAAAGGTAGTTTAAAAAACGAAAATTGGGTGTTTTTCAGTAATTTGCGCCCGTAAAAAAACTACACCGAATTTATGGAATACAGCAAACTAATCGCCGTTTCTGGCCTACCAGGATTATTTGAATTATTGACCAGCAAAAGCGATGGCGCGATAGCTAAATCACTAGAAAATGATACTACTCAATTCATTAGCTCTAGGGCGCACCAGTTCTCTCATTTAGAGAGCATTGAGGTATTTACCACCCGCGAAAACGTATTTTTAGCGGAAGTATTTATAGCCATGGGTAAATCTAAAGAGGCCTTGCCCAATGAGAAAGAAGCAAAATCGGTAGAAGCCTACTTTAAAAAGACTTACCCTAATATGGACTTTACAAGAGTATATGCTAGCGATATGAAAAAAATGATAAAATGGTTTGCGCAACTGCAAAAGCATAAGGTAGAACCTACCTTGCCTGAGGCAGACGACGAAGAAGAAGCAAAGGCATAGGCCTTTGCTGATACAAGAGTAATACCTCCTTTCTAACGACCTCATTAACTTATATAAAAAACTTACCTAACCTAGGGTAAGTTTTTTTTTATCCTTAAATTGCAATACCGCCAATAGCTATTAGTAGCGATTGCATAAATAATTACACATGAAAAAAATATTAGTCATTCTTACGCTTTGTTTATTTTTTATTACGCAGGGCTTTTCGCAAAGCAAGGCAGAAAAAAAATGGATTAAACATCAATTTAAACAATTGTCATTAGACGAGAAGATTGCTCAATTAATGATTATTAGAGCGCATAGTAACTGGGATGTCAAAAAATTAGACACCCTAACAGAGTTGATTAAAACATACAATGTAGGAGGTTTATGTTTTTTTCAAGGAGGTCCAGTGAGAGAAGCTATGCAAACCAACTTTTATCAATCTATTGCTAAAACACCTCTGCTTATTACTATAGATGCAGAATGGGGCGTGGGTATGCGACTTGACAGTGTTGAGATGTTTCCAAGACAACTTTCTTTAGGTGCCATTGCCTCTGATAATTTAGTATATCAAATGGGAGCCGCTGTGGCAGCACAATGTAAAAGATTAGGCATACAAGTGAACTATGCACCCGATGTTGATATTAATAATAATCCAAGTAACCCTGTTATTAACGAAAGAAGTTTTGGTCAAAATAAACAAAGAGTGATCCAACATGGTATTGCCTATATGAAAGGCATGCAAGACAATGGTATTATGGCAACTGCTAAACATTTTCCGGGACACGGGGACGTATCGGTTGATTCTCATGTTGACATTCCTATGATTAACAAAACTATGGAGCAGTTAACAGAAATGGAGTTAGCGCCTTTCAAAGCCTTAATAGACGCAGGTATTGAATCGGTGATGGTAGGTCATTTATCTGTGCCAGCCATTGACAACCGACCTAAATATGCGACTTCCCTTTCTTCTAAAGCCATCAATGATTTACTTAAAAAAGATTTAGGCTTCAAAGGCATTACAGTCACAGATGCTTTAGATATGCAAGCGATTAATAATTATTTCCCACAAGGAGAAGCCAATGTGCAAGCCATACTTGCTGGCAATGATATGCTTTGTTTACCTGGCGATATCGGAGCCTCTATTGAAAAAATTAAATTAGCCATTAAAGAAAGGCGCATTCGTAAAAAAGATATTTACCAAAGAGTTAAAAAAATATTAGCAGCAAAATATAAATATGGTTTACATAATTTTCAACCCATTGATACCACTAATATAATTGCTGATTTAAATAAATCGGTTGCAGTCCTTAAATCTCAAATGGCAGCGCAGTCACTTAGTTTTGTAAAACCTAGTGCAGGGTCTAGTATGGGACTTCAAAAAAAGACAGCCTATATTGCCTTAAATCTTGCAAATCCAAATTTATTAACTAAAACACTTACGGAAAAATACGGTTTTCAAATATTTTATATCAATGCTAAAGATAGTAGCGCTCTTGAAACAGTCAAAAAATCGGTAACTCAGTTTGATCAAGTTATTGTGGGTTTACATAATTATAATCGTAAGCCGGCTAATCACTTTGAAATACCCACTCAAATGATTCAATTTTTAAATGAAGCACATCCTGCCAATTGGTTTCATTTGATATTTGGTAACCCTTATGCAGTAGGTGAATTTAGTAAAATACAAAATATTTTATTTGCCTACGAAGACAATTCCTTTACACAAGAAGCTGTACTTCATTGGATAGAAGGTAAAATACAAGCTACAGGCGAGCTTCCCGTTACAGTCAGCGAGAACTTGCCCTATGGCACAGGAAGTCATCCCTTGGAATCAAGTACAAGTATCATAGCACCCACTACCCCTAATTTATCTTTTATTGATGCAATGGTAGAAGATGCCATTGATAAAAAAGCCATACCAGGTTGTCAAATTTTAGTGGCAAAAAATAATAAAATTATTTTCAATAAAGCCTATGGTTATACTGCTGGAGAAGGTTCTGCACCTGTTAGTTTAGATACTTATTACGATTTAGCTTCATTGACTAAAGTAAGTGCTACTACCGTATCTATTATGAAATTGGTAGAAGAAGGAAAGGTAGATATTAATAAAACCATTGGTGATTATTTACCCTGGGTACTGGGCAATGAAAAAGCGTCTATTACTTTAAAGGATTTACTACTGCATCAAGCAGGCTTATACCCTTATATCAAATTTTATGAATCTTTATTAAGTCCAAGCGGGGACTACCTCGATGGACTCATTACAAAAATACCTGACAATAGTCATCATAAAATGATTACCCCCTCTAAATATTTATTAGATACCTGGGAAGACAGTATTAAAAATAAAATTTTAAGAAGCCCGGTAACCACCCCTGGCAAATATATATATAGCGATAACGATTTTATTTTCTTAGGCCTAATTGTAGAACAAGTAACAGGAATGAGTTTGCAAGATTACGCAACTCAACAATTTTATGCACCATTAGAAATGCAGTCTACTGGATTTTTACCCTTAACAAAAACAGCTTTACATAATATTGCTGCCTCTGAACTAGACAACTACTTCCGTCATGAATTAATTCAAGGCGCTGTGCATGATGAAGGCGCATCAGTCATGGGAGGCATTGCAGGTCATGCAGGTTTATTTAGCAACGCAAGCGACTTGGCTAAATTATATCTCATGCTTTTAAATAAAGGTTCTTGGAACGGGAAAAATTATTTCAATCAAAGTACAATAGATTTATTTACTGCTTATAATACCGATAACAGTCGTCGTGGTTTAGGATTTGATAAGCCCGAAAAAAATAATGCGGCCGCTGTAGATCCCTATCCTTGTTTAAACGCCTCCCCTAGCACTTATGGCCATACAGGTTTTACAGGCACTTGCGTATGGGCCGATCCTGAAAAAGAATTATTATTTATTTTTCTATCCAATAGGGTGTATCCTAGTAGAGATAATAAAGCTTTTAGCGAGTCAAATTTAAGAGCTAAAATTCAAGATGCTATTTATGCCTCATTCAACTAAAAAAATGTTTAGAAAATGTTTTTTGGGCTTATGTTGGCTAACTATTTATCTGCACGCTGCTGCTCAAACACCCATAGGACCTTTAGGTCAATGGAGAGAGCATTACAATAATAAAAGCGTACAGTATTTAGTTAAAGGAAATGTTTTGTATGGCGCAACTACTAATCAAGTATTTAGTATAGATGCAAAAAATAATATTCAATTTTTAGGAAAGTCGAATGGATTACATGAAATAGAACTGGCAGCCATTGCCTGGGACCCCATACAGTCGCAGTTAATGATTGCTTATAAGAATAGCAATATAGATATAGTTAAAGGTGATGAAATTTTTCCCATTGCCGATATTTACTTATCTAAAGTGTATGCGAACAAAAGCATAAATTCCATTCAAATATTGGGTCCATGGGCATTGGTTTCTACTCATTTTGGCATTGTGGTAGTGGACCTAATCAAACATGAAATAAAGGATACTTGGTTTGCCAATAATACTAGACAGGCCATTATCACCTATCAAACAATTAGCACTGCTGATAGCTTGTATGCCTTAACTGAAGAAGGATTGTATAGCACAGCTTTGAAAAATAATTATATCACAAGCAATCAGTGGAAAAAAATAAATGGATATACGAATTTGAAAAAATTAAGCAGTTTTAATAATGCCGTTTACGCCATAACCAATAAGAATATATATCAATTACCAATAAGTAATCCTATTTATCAAACAAGTATTGGCTCAATCAATAATGCATTTGCACATAAAGAGGGCTTATACATCATTCAATCGGATGGTGCCAACGGAAGCTTACTAAATTTAAATACGAATAATACGGTTACCCCTATCCTTGATAAAAATTTCTTAGCCATGCCAGTAGACATGGCCATAGACCAAAATACCATTTGGATTGCCGATAGCCTCAATGGATTAATTGTAAAAAATACAGAGACCAAAAATATAAGCTTAGGCGGCCCCTCTGAAAAAATAAGAGGTACTAGTTTTGTAAATAGTGATTATTTGTTGGCCCCTTTTGGAGAAAAGATAGGAGGTTTTAGTAGCTATAGCGATGCGGGTTGGAAAAATTATACCAAGATAAACGGCGTTAACTTACCCCTACTTACTGCTGCAAGTATTGACCCAATGGATAATAGCTGGTGGTTTACATCCGCAAATACTCTTTTGCATTACAAGATAAGTTCGAATAGTATTGAAAGCATTAGCCCCAATACATTGCCTGGAAATTATACACAAATACAATTTTCAAAGGATGGTATTTTTTGGGGGCTACAAGACGGGCAAGGACTAGTTCAAAAACAAGATAATAAGTGGACAAGCATAACGCTACCTAGCAATTATTTAAAAAATGGATTAAAGAAAATGGTTATTAATAGGCAAGGTCAAGCTTGGATCCCAGGCCCTGCGAATCAAGGACTATATGTATATCAATCCGATAAATATTTTGGTACTGCAGGTTGGAAACAATTAAATACTTCAAAGTCTTCAGGTAATTTACCAAGCAATACCGTTTTAAGTGTTGCCCTAGACAATGCAGGTTCTATTTGGGTAGGTACCGATAATGGTATTGGCATTTTAAATTGCGGGGATATTAGTAAAGATATTTGTGATGCTTATCTCCCTACTATAAAAAACACCAATGGATTTGTGGGATTATTATTACAAAGAGAATCGGTGAACTGTATTGCTGTAGACGGAGCGAATAGAAAATGGGTGGGCACTCAAAATGGAGTCTGGTTATTAAGTGCAGATGGTAGTTCTATCATTGAACATTTTACCAAAAATAATAGCCCCCTTCCTAACGATACTATTTTACAAATTCTAGTAGAACCTAAGTACGGAGAAGTTTTTTTTAATACAGCTAATGAAATGGTAAGTTATAGAGGTTTTGCAACTGAAGGAGCTGCCACGCAAAGCGAAATTAAAATTTTCCCTAACCCAGTGCCGCCTACTTATAATGGACCCATTGCTTTTAGAGGACTTGTTGAAAATGCACTTGTAAAAATAACTGATATCAGTGGAAGCTTAGTATTTGAAACACGCGCTTTGGGCGGACAAGCTATTTGGAATGGAAAGTCATTGAATGGTAATAAAGTGGCCACTGGCATTTACCTTGTGTTTGTAAGAGATGATTTGGGTAATGAAAAATCCGTTGGAAAAATAGTCATCACTAAAGGAGAGTAAAAATTAATTCGCCGCCATTTCAAAAGTCTTGAAAGATTTAAATTGCCAGCTACCTTGTTCACCTGTTACTACACGATACATAATTTGTCTAACCTTATTGGTAGGTGTTTTAATAGTTGTATCTGATTCAAAAATGGGAAACTTTCTAAAAAGTACACCTTCTACTAATTTATATTCATCCATACCTCTATAGCCTTTACTTAATTGTATGTCATTAGTGATATCTGGGAAATAGATAGGTTCCATTCTTTCATTCTCTCTTGACGCAATACTAAAAAGGCTTAATTTATCTTTGGGCTCCATCACTAAAATGATAATATCGGGAAATCCATCATTGTTTAAATCATCAATTTCGGTAGAGACCACCCTCCCCTTTAGTTCTAAATTAGCTTCTCTTACTTCTGATTTAAAGCCAATAGGTCTAATATTTAAGGAATTGCGATCTAAATTTCTATTCATACAAGTAACACGATAACCTGCTTTACCTATTTTAACAGTACTATCATACTTGTTTACTTTTTGACCAAAACTGGCTACAGAAATTAAAAGGAGCGCGAAAAATAAACTTTTATACATATTTTATTTATTACTATCCAAAGTTAATAGAATAGTTTTAATTTTCCACTCAAACAATTTAGTATGTCTTTTGAAATCAAAATTACCCCCCTCAGCCATTTTGAACTTGTTCGATTAATTGATACAAGTAGCAAGACCGTTATAGAAATAGCCACCAAGGGGGCTTTATTAAATAGTTGGCAGGTAATGGGCCATTCAAAATCACTAGAAATAGTGGAAGGAAATGATTTTTCAAAGGGTTGGGGGAATTTTGAAGCAGGTGGATTTAAAGGGGGGAAAATGAGCCCCTTTTCTTGTCGCATCGAAAACGGGCAGTATACGTTAGCAGACAAAACTTATACCATAGAAAAATTCTACCATGAAAAGCATGCCCTTCATGGTATTGTATATGACGCACTGTTTAGTATTGAATTAAGTGAAACAGATGACCAGGGCGCTTATCTACATTTAAAATACCATTACGAGGCTACAGATAAGGGATTCCCTTTTGCTTATACTTTACTCATAAAATGGCATTTGCATAAAAATAATCTAGTAAGTGTTGAAACCATTATCACCAACTTAAGTGATTCTACCATTCCTATGATGGATGGCTGGCATCCTTATTTTAAATTAGATGCCTGTGTCAACGATACATTTATACAATTAAAAGCGAATGGAAAAATGGAGTACGATGAAATGTTACTGCCTACTGGAAAAATACTAGATGAAAACGAATTTACAATGAGTAAAAAAATAGGATCTCTTCATTTAGACAACTGCTACACAGTGGACGACTCAGCAAATGTCTGTGTGCTTGAAAATGAAAAATATCAATTAATTGTTAAGCCACTGATGAACTATCCTTATTTACAATTATATACACCTGCAGATAGAAAAAGTATTGCTATTGAAAATTTAAGTGGAATACCCAATTGTTTTAATAATAAAATAGGGCTTCAATTAATGAAGCCCCATCAAAATTTGGTACTGAAAACAAGTTATCAGTTTATTATAAAGTAATCACCGCTGTAATACTTACTTCTATATTTACATTGCGTGGCAATGTTTTTACAGCCACTGTTTCACGCGCTGGAAAATTAGCCGTAAAATAACTTCCATAGACTTCATTTACTTGCGCAAACAATTGCATATCGCTTAAAAAGATGGTAGTCTTCACCACGTTGGCAAAACTTAGTTTCGCTTCCTCTAAAATAGCCTTGATATTCTCCATAACCTGTCTTGTCTCAGCTTGGATATCGGTTAAGACTAATTCGCCTGTAACAGGATCAAATGCTACCTGACCACTCGCAAATAAAAACCCGTTAGCAATGACTGCTTGACTATACGGGCCAATGGGAGTAGGTACTTTACTGGATTGAATGATTTCTTTTGACATAATATTGAATTAAGATTGCAATTTCTTGTTTTTCTATCAATTCACCACCTATTTTTGTAAAACATTTTAAAGAACTTGGCAACCCTATTGCATATTGATACAGCTGGCGAGAAAGCCATGGTAGCCATTAGCCAAAATGGAGTCTTAAAGGCTATTCAAGAAAACGAGGTATTTCAAACACATGCTTCTTTTTTGCAGGTGGCTATTCAAAAATTAGTGGCCGATACAGCCATCCCCTTAAATAGTATGGATGCCATTGCAGTTACTATGGGCCCAGGATCTTATACAGGTTTAAGAGTGGGTCTATCTAGTGCTAAAGGCATTTCCTATGCATTAAATAAACCACTTATAGGACTCTCTACACTTGCCCTATTAGCCAATGCCGCCTCTAAGCATACATGGTTTATTGAAAAGAAAGAGCAGGTGCAAATTTTTGCCATGATAGATGCTAAAAGAATGGAAGTATTCGGCGCCATTTATGATAGCAAATTAAATTGCCAACTTGCTGAGCAAGCCATTGTAATTGATAGTATTTATTTAGCTAGCTTAATCGAAAAGCATCCAACACTTTGTATTGGATCGGCGGCCACCAAGGCCAAGACATTATTAGATAATCCTGCCATCGTTTTTGTGGAAGAGTCTTATAATATATTGGATAACATTCAGTTAGCAGAAGCCGCATTTACCAGAGGCCAATTTGAAGACACAGCCTATAGCAGTCCCTCTTATTTAAAAGAATTTTTCTTTAAAAAATAGCCATTTTATCTGCTGTTTAAAATAAAAAAAATGATGAGGAGTTTTAAACCTCTTTTGTATAAGAGATTCTCAGTTGTTGGTAGATATCATACACAAAACCTATGGCTTTAACATTTTACATATAAAATATTAATTATATTTTAAATATTAATTGTAATTTTGTACTAGTATTTAACCCCCAAAATAAAAGAACATGAATCAGTCATTACCACAACTCCAATTAGCGAATGGTACAAGTCC
>JBEIIN010000046.1:0-10676 GCA_040380795.1 Sediminibacterium sp.
AGACAGGAACAATTAGAGAAAGAAAACTTTATCATCCGCTTTTAAACTATTTAAATATTGCTACCTAACTCGTTCATATCATCTTTAAAAGGCTTGCCAGGTTTTGACGAGCAGGCATTTATTGAAGTGCATGATTTAAAAGAGTCGATTACTTCTATAAGAATCAATACCCATAAATCGTTTAAAGAAAACCCTTCTTCTTTTTTTGAAGAGTCTAGTCCTATTCCTTGGTGCGAAGACGGTTACTATTTAAAAGAGCGCCCCCTATTTGTACTAGATCCCTTATGGCATGCAGGGGCTTATTATGTGCAAGAGGCTAGTAGTATGTTTTTACATCATGCCTTAAAACAAATTGCACCAACACCGGCTGCTTTGCATGTATTAGATTTATGTGCAGCGCCAGGTGGCAAGACCAGTTTACTCGCTAACTATTTTCAAAAGGGTTTAGTGGTAGCGAATGAAACTATAAAAAATAGAAACGCCATTTTGGTAGAGAATATCACTAAGTGGGGAGCTGATAATATAGTAGTCACACAGAACGACCCTTCCCATTTTAAGGCACTTCCTCAGTTTTTTGATATTGTATTAATTGACGCGCCTTGCAGTGGCAGCGGTTTATTTAGAAAAGACCCGGAAGCCATTGAGCATTGGAGCGAAGATGCTGTGCAGCACTGCAGTATAAGGCAATCGCGCATAATTGAGGATAGTATGGATTGTTTAAAGGAGGGTGGTTATTTAATTTATTCTACTTGCTCTTATTCTATGCAAGAAGATGAAAATATTTTAGATAAGATTGCTTCGATGGAGGGAATGAAAAGTATAGATCTAAATATTGAAGATGCTTGGAATATAATTAAAACAGAAAGTTCAGTACATCAGGCTAATGGGTATAGGTTTTATCCCGACAAAGTAAAAGGGGAGGGTTTTTTCATAGCCGTATTTAAAAAAGAGTTGTCTACTAGTAATGCTTATTACGATTCTTCCTTTACAACCACTGCAATTACTAAAAAAGAAACAGAGGTTTTAAATTCACATTTTTCTTTGCCTGAAGATTATTATTTTATCAATCATCAAGAAAATATTATTGCTTTAGCATTGTCATTTAAGGATGCCTATAATACACTGCTTAAAAATTTATATGTAAAAAAAATGGGCTTGGCCATAGGAAGTATTAAAGGGGCTGACTTAATTCCAGCACATGCACTTGCCATGAGTACTTGGGAAAATTTGCCCTTTCAAACTATGGAAGTAGACGAAGCCACTGCCTTACAATATTTAAGAAGGGCCGATTTGCATTTACCAGGGGGTAAAGGTTGGCATGCCATTCAGTATAAAAATACCCGTTTAGGATGGGCAAAATTATTACCCAATAGGTCCAATAATTACTATCCAAATGAATGGAGGATATTGAATTACTAGTTATTATATATTACATAAATATATAATTAACATATTTAATACATACTTTGTATTTCATTTTTGTACCTTCGCCAGATGTTTAAGAGATTGATTTTACTAGTTTTTGTAGTTATTGGCCTATCAGGCCAATTGTCTTCTTATGCCTCAAAGGTTAAGCAGACCAAAAAGCAATCAGTAAAAACAACTGCTCAGCATAAGAAAAAGGCCACTGTTTATTCAAAAAAGAAGGGTAAAAAAAGTATTTCAAAAAAAGGTAAAAAGCGTCGTGGTAAACGCAGTGCTTTTGTGCCGCTTAAAAATCCGGAACCACTTAAATTAATTGCTGACAATAAGGAAAAAATGAGGTTGTCAGATAGTTTACGTAAGTCTACCATTCTTGTAAATAATACAGAATCAGAAGAAGGGTATTTTGCAAGTTTATTTACCAATCAAAAAAAATCGGCAAGTTTTCAAACCTTAGAAGGTACGGCTGCTGTTTTTAAAAGTGTAAGTGGATGGGAAGATAAAAAGTTCTATATTTTAACCAACCAATTACCTATTGGCACCATTGTTAGAATTACCACTTCCGATTTAAAAAGTATTTGTGCTAAAGTTATCAATGCCTTGCCTGAAGTAGGCAATTCAATTCAATACCGTTTAAGTGATGCCGCTGCTGCTATTCTAGGCATTACCAATAAGACTTTTCAGATCTCAGTTACTTATTAATTATTTTTATTTAACTATTTCTACTCAACTATTTCTATTTAATTATTTTTATGAAATGTAAATTATGTATTTCCCTTTTTTTGATGGCAAGTTTTTTGATGAGTTGTGCGCAAACTAGCAATAACGCTGCTCAAGTTTTAAGTGCTGCTGCTTTTAAACAAGCCATTACCGCTAAAAATATTCAAGTATTAGATGTAAGAACCGCTACAGAATTTAATGGAGGTCATATCAAGCACGCATTACAAGCTAATTGGTTAGATCCAAAAGAATTTACAGATAGAACCCAACATTTAGATAAAAATTTACCTGTATATGTGTATTGCCAAGCGGGTGGTAGAAGCGCTTCTGCACAAGAAGCACTAGAAGCAAAAGGATATAAAGTTATAAACTTGGAAGGCGGTATGAGTAATTGGAAAATGAATGGTTTTCCAGTGGATGTCGCTGGTGATAAAGCCCAAATGCGCGTGGAAGATTTTAACAAGACTATTGCCACTAATAAAATTGTTCTAGTAGATATTGGTGCCGACTGGTGTCCACCCTGCAGAAAAATGCTTCCCGTACTTGAAAGCTTAAAACAAAAACCTGCAGCTCCTTTTTATTTTTTAGCAGTCGATGGTGGAGAGGATATTGAAGTGATGAAATCTTTGAAGTCGGAAGGCTTGCCCACTTTTATACTATTTAAAAATGGCAAAGAGACTTGGAGACATCAAGGTTTAGTTACGGTGGAAGAATTTAATGCTGCGTTGAATAAATAAGAGCCTTTTTAGATAGGTTTTCTATACCCTCTTAAAAAATCGGTAATGGGCATTCTTTTTTTTCCTTCCCATTGAATATCATCAATACCAATATAGCCGTTGCTACAAGCTATTTTTGCAAATGTTTTTCCATCGGTAATAAAACTGCCTGGTATTTCTGCAGCAGGCGTATCAATAATATGTGTAGTAAATAACTTTACTATTTTCCCCTCTATTTTGGTGATGGCTCCAGGAAAAGGGGCAAGCCCTCTAATTAAATTATGAATACTTGCAGCTGGACTCTCCCAATTAATTTCACAGTCAGTTGTAAATATTTTAGGCGCATGTTTTAATTCAACATTTACTTCCGATTGCGCTTTTGCTTGAATGGAATTATTATTTAGCCCTTCAATTGTTTTTACGAGTAATGCAGCGCCCACTTCTTTCATCGTATCGTGTAATTCACCGGCATTCATGTTTTCGCTAATATCAATGGGTGCTTGTAATAATATATTACCTGTATCAATAGCATGCTGTAATTGGAAAGTTGTGACACCCGTTTGTTTTTCTCCATTAATGATGGCCCAATTAATAGGAGCAGCTCCTCTATATTGTGGTAGTAAAGAGCCATGCACATTTAAAGTGCCCATGGGAGGGAAAGACCATATAATTTCAGGCAGCATTCTAAAAGCCACTACCACTTGTAGGTCGGGATTCAGGTTTTTGAGGGCCTCGAAAAATTCGGGTGATTTTAGTTTTTCTGGCTGCAGTACCGGTATATTATTTTCAATAGCAAATTGTTTGACAGCACTTTGTTGTAGCTGCATGCCCCTGCCGCCTGGCTTATCTGGAGCCGTCACAACCGCTACCACATTCATTTTAGCTGCTAATAAGGCGCTTAAAGAAGCTACCGCAAAAGCAGGGGTACCCATAAAAATTATCCTCGGTTTTCTATCCATTACGCAAAGTTAGTTTATCTGCCATAATTATGTACTTTTGCCCTTTGCACCCTAGGTGCCTTACTAAAAATAAACAATATGCAACAAGTAAAAAATGGGGATACCATTCAAGTGCATTATCACGGTACTTTAACTAGTGGTGAGACATTTGACTCTTCAGAAGGAAGAGCTCCTTTGGAATTCGAAGTGGGTAAAGGAATGGTTATTCCTGGATTCGATAGTGGCGTTTTAGGTATGACTGTGGGTGAGAAAAAGACGATTAATATTCCTTTTATGGAAGCCTATGGTCCAAAACAACCTGAAATGATTGTTGAATTTCCGAAAGCACAATTCCCTGCGGATTTAAATCCAACAGTTGGAATGGCTTTAACTATGAATAATGGTCAAGGACAACAATTTCAAGTGATCGTGGTAGAAGTGAAAGAAGAAGTGGTGGTATTAGATGCGAATCATTCTTTAGCAGGCCAAGACTTAACCTTTGCTTTAGAATTGGTTAAAATCGATTCTCCTTCAACTATAATTATGCCTTAATAGGTTTTATAATTTTCTATAAAATGTCCCGCGTCTTTATAAGGTGTCGGGACATTTTTATTATCTTTAGCTATGTCATTACAATCATTAGAAGTAGCCGATCGTTTAATAAGATATGTGCAAGTAGATACACAGAGCGACCCTTATTCCACTAGCTTTCCCTCTACAGAAAAACAAAAAAATTTATCTAAAATATTGGTAGCTGAATTGCTGCAAATGGGCATTGAGGATGCTGCCATGGACGAGCATGGTTATGTAATGGCTACAATTCCTGCAACACATAATCGAAAAGTACCCATTGTTTGTTTCTGTGCGCATGTTGATACAGCGCCCGACTGCAGCGGTACGAATGTCAAACCCATTTTGCATGAAAATTATAATGGAGTACCTATTATACTACCAGATGACCCAACGCAAATCATCACAACAAATGATTACCCTTATTTAAAGAATTTTATAGGCAAGTCAATTATTACGGCCTCTGGAAAAACTTTATTAGGGTCCGATGATAAAGCGGGTGTAGCTATTATTATGGAAATGGCTAATTATTTAATGAAAAATAAAAATATTGAACACGGCAGTATTAAAATTTTATTTACACCCGATGAAGAAGTGGGAAGAGGCACTGAACATTTAGACATCAAAAAACTAGGCGCCGATTTTGGTTATACATTAGATGGAGGAGAGTTAGCTAGTTTTGAAATGGAAACCTTTAGCGCCGATAGTTTAACATTATATATTCAAGGAGTAATTGCACATCCTGGTGCGGCAAAAGGAGTACTTCAAAATGCAATTAAAATTGCTGCTGATATAGTGGCTGCATTACCAAAGAATGAATGGAGCCCAGAACATACAGAAGGGCGCGTAGGATTTATACATCCCAATCGTATAGAAGGGGGTGCAGAAACAGCGCGCATAGAATTTTTAGTGCGTGATTTTGATACAGCAATGTTAAAACTACATGCAGAAAGAGTACATGCCATAGCTCAAAAAGTGATTGCTTCAAATGTAGACTACTCTAAAGCCACTGTTACAATGGAAGTAAAGGAACAGTACCGTAATATGAGAGAAGTAATTGATCAGCATCCTATCATAGTTGAAAAGGCTTTAGCTGCCTATAAATTACTAGGTTTAACACCTATTGTCACACCCATAAGAGGTGGCACCGATGGGAGTCGTATGAGTTTTATGGGACTGCCCACTCCTAATATATTTACCGGTATGCAAGCTATTCATAGTAAGCATGAATGGGTGGCTGTTTCGGATATGGAAAAATCGGTAGAAGTGCTGGTGAAATTGGTGGAAATAATTTAACAAATTGATAGTTATTCACATCCATTTATTTTCAAACAAAACGATTTAACTTTAATTTATAAATTTAACGCTATGCTTTTTTTGTTACAAGTTGCTGAAGATAAAATTTCATTATTGAGTTTATTACAAAAAGGGGGATGGATTATGTATCCATTGTATTTCCTTTTGGTCATTGCCATTTTTGTTTTTATTGAGCGTGTTTTAGCAATAAAAAAAGCAGGCACCATGGATGCTAAATTCATGTTTATTATTAAGGATCATATTTTATCTGGAAATATAGATGCTGCAAAAAGCGTGGCAAAAAATACAGACAATCCAGTAGCGAAGATGATTGAAAAAGGCATTATGCGAATAGGTAAACCTATTGAGTCGGTTGAAAAAAGTATGGAGAATGTAGGTAAGTTAGAAATGTATTCTATGGAGCGTAATTTAAATATTTTGTCATTAATAGCAGGTATTGCTCCTATGTTTGGTTTTCTAGGAACTATTGTGGGTATGGTGCAATTATTTTACGGCATTGCCTCTACTGGAGAATATACTTTAAATACTATTGCTGGAGGTATCTATACAAAAATGATTACTTCGGCCACTGGTTTAATTATTGGACTTATTGCCTATGTAGGTCATAACTATTTATCTACTCAAATAGATAAGGCAGCGAATAAAATGGAAACAGCCCGCGCTGACTTTTTAGATATTTTACAAGAAACTACTCATTCTTAATCTATGAATTTAAGAAAGCGATTAAGAAATTCTCCAGAAGTGCATACAGGTGCATTGAATGATATATTATTTATATTATTATTATTCTTTTTAATAGTATCTACACTTGCTAATCCGAATGTTATTAAGGTTTCTAATCCAAAGGCCTCAAGTGATACCAAGGCCAAACAGACAGTAGTAGTAACTATAGATAAAGAACAAAAACTTTTCATTGGCTCTACTGCCGTTACTATTGAGGCACTGCCTAATGAGTTAAAATTATTTTTATCTAAAGAAACCGAGAAGCCTTCTGTGGTAATTAATGGAGACAGTGTGGCAAACTTAGGGGTTACAATACAAGTAATGCAAATTATAAAGTCTTTAGGTGCTACGCCCGTAGTAGCAGTAAACCCAGCGCACTAATTTATTCTAAGTTTCTAATTATTTAATGATAGTGGTTACTCAAATAATTTAAGTAATTTTTTAGTAGCTATTTCAAGCTCGCTCTAATCATTCTGTTTTTACCAAAACTATCCTGTCTTAATTCCGCGTGGTAATTCAATTCGTCTAATAAAGCCAAAATGGCTTTTCCCTGATCATAATGTATTTCAAAAAATAGCTGTCCGTTTTTAGATAAATTTTGCTTTCCTATTTTGGCAATGGCTTTATAATAAATAAGTGGATCCTCGTTCGATACAAATAAAGCAATGGAGGGTTCAAAGCCCACTACCTGTTCTTGCATATTTGCTTTTTCTCTGATAGGAATATATGGAGGGTTACTTACAATAATATCATAAGTATTATCAAGTGCAGCTGTATTTAAAATATCTTGCTCTATCCATTCTATGGAAGCATTTACATTATTGGCGTTTAGTTCAGCCACCGCTATGGCTTCTTTACTAATATCTAATCCTGTGAGACTACACAAGGGTAGGGCCAATTTTAATGCAATGGGTATGCATCCAGAACCTGTACCTATATCAATTATAGATAAAGGTTTATTCATAATACTTGCATAAGAAATAATCCATTCGACTAGTTCCTCGGTTTCGGGTCTTGGTATTAAGACATGTTCGTTCACCATTAATTCATTTCCCATGAACCAAGCCTTTCCTAATATATATTGAATGGGTTTGCCATCTAATAATTGCAGGGTGTAATTTTCTAATACTGCTTGCTGCTCCTTAGTTAATTCCGTATTTACATTTACAATTTGTTGCATCCTATTCCATCCAGTAGCCGCTTCAATAAGCATGCCTATTAAACTGCTCAATTCAACAGCGTCAATTTTAGAGGCCAGCTTTTGCTTTAGGAATATTTTTATTTCTTGTAAACTCATACCACAATGTTACAAATGATTATGCATTATGAACTAGCTTTGAACAAATAATTCTAAGAACGCCTACCACTATGGATCCTCATTTTTATAGTACTATTGAAAAACCTGCTATTGCTGAATTTAAAGATAGAGGAAGCAAGTTCTTGGCCTACTCATACCCAGTGGAATCGGCGGATGCTTGTAAAAAAATCATAGCAGGGCTTAAAAAGGAACATCCTAAGGCAGTGCACTTTTGCGTGGCCTACCGTATTGGAGTAGAAGGTAATATATATAGAGCCAGTGATGATGGAGAGCCAGCAGGTTCTGCAGGCAGGCCCATACTAGGACAAATAGATAGTAAAGAGCTCACCAATATAATGGTAGTGGTGGTTCGTTATTTTGGGGGAACTTTATTAGGGGTGCCCGGTTTAATCAATGCCTACAAAACTTCTACCGCCCTTGCTTTGCAATTAGCACCCATTGTGCAAAAGCCCATTGAACTTCAATATGAATTAAATTTTGATTATCATCAAATGAATGAAGTCATGATGATTGTGAAGCAATATAATTGTTCAGTGGTGGAACAAGCCGCACAACTGTTTGTTCAATTAAAAATTGGTATACCAAAAGCGAGGGTAGAAGAGGCGCTGAATAAATTCAATGATTTAAGAGAAGTAAAAATAACCTTGATCTCTAATTGATATAGTAGTTGAAATATAATACTAGGAATATAGAATTGCTAAATAAACTTTATAGCATAACTGACTTAGTAGAATAGTTGTCTAGTATTTATAAAACCCTTCCCCTGTTTTTACACCTAATTTTCCTTCTGTCACCATTTTTACTAATAAAGGACAAGGGGCGTATTTGGCATTATTAAAACCTTCTTCCATAATAATCATAATATTCTTACAAACATCTAAGCCAATATAGTCGGCTAATTGCAAGGGTCCCATAGGGTGGGCCATTCCCAATTTCATTATTTGATCAATGGTAGCTGCATCACTAATGCCTTCTGAAAATGCATGAATAGCTTCGTTAATCATGGGCATTAAAATTCTATTAGCTATAAAGCCAGGTGCATCTTTTACTACGCAAGGAATTTTATCAATGGTTTTAGTTAATGCCACAATAGTATCGGTAACCAATGTTGCAGTAGCTTCTCCATTAATAATTTCTACTAATTTCATAATGGGCACTGGATTCATAAAATGCATACCAATAACTAGTGATGGCCTTTTGGTCACTGCCGCTAATTGCCCAATGGAAATGGAGGAAGTATTAGTAGCGAGTATACAATTAGGCTTTGTGTGTTCATCCAAACTAGTGAATATCTTTTTTTTAATCTCGCTATTTTCAGTAGCGGCTTCAATGACTAAGTCTGCATTTGCAACGCCTTGTTCAATAGAGGTAGAAGTTTGAATATTAGCAAGCGTAATTGCTTTGTCCTCAGTAGAAATTATTTGTTTGGTAATTTGCCTATCTAAATTTTTTCCAATAGTGGCCATTGCTTTTTCTAAAGCGCTTGCTTGCGCATCAATTAATTGAACCTTAAATCCCTTTTGTGCAAAAACATGCGCAATGCCATTGCCCATGGTGCCTGCACCAATGACTGCAATATTTTCCATAAGAAACTATTTTTTAGATTTGTAATCTCCCCTTTTCCATGAATTGATAAAACTGCGCCAAGCACTTGGGTTTAATATATTCATAGGAGGCAATTGCCCTGAGTAATAATATTTAGTAGCTTGTTGTGTTAAAGAAGCACCAACGGCTTCTCTGCCATCAAATGGTAAGCTTGATAGGATAACTCTTTTCTGACTCATACTTGTATTTTTTCTAGCAGTCTCATACAAGTCGTCATCTACTTTTGCGTTTACAAAATCTCTTTCAAACTGCGCACGTGAAGGCCTTGCTCTTAAAATAGTGGCGGGTAAGAAATTCGTATCATTCACCATTAACTGAATCACACTATATTGATTGCCTTCCAATTTTAAAGGAATTAAGATGGTTCTATTTTTAAAGCCCACACAAGAAAATGTAATGGTCTCGCCTTTATTCACCGCAATAGAAAAAACACCATCATTATTGGTAATAGTTCCACGGCCTTTTTTATCCACTAACACACTTGCAAAAGGAATGGCCCTTAAGCTATCTGCTGTCATAATAACACCATATAATTGAATTACAGAGTCGCGGTAAATATCGACCGTTTGAGCATACGCCTTCTGGCTTATAAAGCTGGCAAGGGTAATTGCTGTAATGAATAATGTCTTTCTCATGTAGGTACAAATTTAAGCCTCAATCTTTAAATAATCGAACAGAATTTTGAATATTCTGCCTCTTAAAACAGCAAAATAAGTGTAATGAGCGTTAACTTTGCAGCGATCTAATTTTTTTAACAAAAACTTCCAAAATGACTAGCGCGGATATATTAAAGGCCTTAAGTAATGTGCAAGAACCGGATTTGGGTAAGGACTTGGTGACTTTGAATATGATTAAAGACCTCCAAGTAGACGGAGATAAAGTAAGCTTTACCATTGTACTTACAACGCCCGCCTGTCCAATGAAGGATTTAATGAAAAATGCCTGCGAAAATGCGATTAAATTATTGGTGAATAAGGCGGCTATTATTGAAGTGAATTTTACTTCTAATACCACTAGTTTAAGAAAAGATGAAAAGAAGGTTTTAGGGCAAGTTAAAAATATTATTGCAGTGGTAAGTGGTAAGGGAGGCGTGGGGAAAAGTACCGTTTCTGCCAACCTTGCATTAGCCTTAGCAGAAGGGGGCGCTAAAGTGGGTTTAATGGACGCCGATATTTATGGCCCAAGTGTACCCATTATGTTTGGTGTAAGAGGGCAGAGACCCATGATGAAAGATGGAGATGGAAATGGAATTATTATTCCTTTAGAAAAATACGGTATTAAATTAATGAGTATTGGATTACTAGTAGACGAAAAAGATGCAGTGGTTTGGAGAGGTCCAATGGCGAG
>JBEIIN010000047.1:0-10468 GCA_040380795.1 Sediminibacterium sp.
AAGTCCATTGAAAGTAGATTTATTACACAGCAAAAAAGCCGCTATGATTTTGCGCGCTTTAAATCATAAGCTTCGTCAACAAATTGTAAAATTAATTGATGAACATAAAAAAGTAACTGTTACAGAAATTTATGTAAAGTTAAGATTGGAACAATCTGTGGCTTCACAACATTTAGCTATTTTAAGAAGAGCTAGCATTGTAACTACTATTCGTGAAGGAAAATTTATTTATTATGCTGTCGATTATAATCGCTTAGAGCAAATCAATAAATTTGTAGAACAACTTGTTGCATAGTATGCAAGTAGAGTTAGCCCAATTTCTTACAATCATTGAAGACGAATCGGTCTTGATTATTGATGCAAGGCCCAGCACAGCATTAATGCTTGGCTATGTTCCTAATGCAATACATATTACACCACTCACGGCAAAGTATGCCATTGCTATGGACATCATTAGAAAAGAGAGTCCTATTGTTTTTATTTTAGAAGAGTCCATTGCAGCTGAAACATTGGCTTATTTTACGAAAGCTGAATTCACAGGCATTAAGGGTTATTTAGAAGGTGGCTTTGCCACTTGGGCAGCCGATAAAAGGGTTGACTTAATTATTGATGTGGAAGTAGATGAACTGGCCATGGATATTCCTTTTGATGAATACTTAATGATATTAGATTGTAGAACAGAAGCCGATTTTGATAAAAGCCATATAAAAAATTCAGTCTCTCTACCCTTAGCCGATATGGGAGATCCTGGTTCTATGTCTGAACTAGATGAACACTTTAATATTTATATACTTACAGAAAATGGAGACAATAGCACATTGGCTGCCAGTCTTTTGAAAAAACAAGGTATTCATAATATTAGAATAGTCGTGGGTGGCTGGGAAGCAGTGCAAAGTTTGAAAGAAAAATTTAGCTTCGAAGTCACTAAAGTAAAGCCTGTTAGTGATGAGGATATTTTACTGAACTAATTGAAATTGTTTACACGAATTTGCTAAAGTTATTATAGTTCACTCATTAGAATCAAATTAAAAAACTAGTGCACCAGTAGTTTTTCATGCAGCTTCGCATCATATTCATATCTCCATCTTCGATGAGTCCATAAATAATTGGCAGGTTTAGCTTTAATTTTTTCTTCTAATATTTTCACAAATAAAGCAGTCAACTGCCCGTCTTTAAAGTAATTAGGAGAAGTCGTCATGACTTCATATTCTGAATGATAATACCCTCTTTTCACACGGTAAAAATGTACAAATACCTGGGCGGTATTATTTAAGAGTGCTCCCTTTTCTGGACCTTTTACAAAAGGCGTTAGTCTTCCAAAAAATGGCACCCAATAGGCCGATAAAGGATTGCCTGGATTTTGGTCTGCAGCTAATGCCATGGCATAATTACCCTGAGTAGCATATTTATGAAACTGCGATTTGAAATTAGTAGCTGGAATCATAATGCTACCAAAACGCATTCTTAATTTTAAAATGATTTTATTAAAATAAGGATTGCTCAATGGCATATATACTGCAATGAAAGGGTAATTACTATATTTACCCACTCCCCAGTTCGCAAATTCCCAATTAAAAAAATGTCCTGCCATAATTTGAACTGACTGACCTGTTGCATGCAGCTTATTTAAAACTTCTACATTAGAGGTAAATCTTTTATCAAAATTTTTATCAGAAATGGAAATAAGCTTAAAAGTTTCAATGAAAGAATCGGTGAACTGCTGATAAAATTCATTCGCAATTTGTTGTCTTTCTTTTACAGATTTTTGAGGAAAGGCAATGGCTAAATTTTGTTGTACAATAGCAACTCTATATTTGAAAACATGTTGTAATAAAAAAGCAATAATATCACTTATAAAATAAAGTAGTCTCCATGGTAAAAGAGAAAACAAATAAACTAAAATATAAATAAGTAGGTACATGATTAATATTAAAAGGAAGTAAGGTCAAAAATTAGACTAGGTCTATCCAGGCATTATGTTCTTTTAAAAGAACAATAAGTTCATCTACCGCCACGGCACTATCTATATTACGTTTCATCACTTCTTTGCCTTTGTATAAAGTGATCTTACCCACTCCACTTCCTACATAACCAAAATCGGCATCGGCCATTTCTCCAGGACCATTGACAATACAGCCCATGATGGCAATTTTTAAACCTTTTAAATGGCTAGTCACCGCTCTAATTTTTGCAGTGGTTTCTTGCAATTCAAATAAGGTTCTACCACAGCTTGGGCAAGAGATATATTCTGTTTTAGAAATTCTGGTGCGCGTGGCTTGTAAAATGCCAAAAGCCGTTGAATTTAAAAATTGCTGCACTGAATGATTGCTATAATAATTTCTACCAGAAACTTGCGCATGCTCAGTACCAGCTTCATTTTCACTAACCGTCGTTTCTACTTGCTTGCCCTGTATGCCAATGCAAATACCATCTCCAAAACCATCTAACAAAAGCGCCCCCGTCTCAGTGGCAAAATGAATTAAATGCTCATCCGTAGTTTGCCAAGCACTATCTGTTACTAATATTACTGGAGATTGAATTTTTAATTCCATCATGCGCATCATCATTCTTCTAACTGCAGGCATGGCATGTGAAAGTGTACTACTTAAACAAAATACAACTGTAGGATCCTTTGCAATAGATAGTAGTTGCTCGTCTCTAATACCATTTTTACTTCCATAACAATCTACTTCTACAAAGTTTATACTTTCACTTTTTTTAGTTGCCTGGAAATAGGTTTTAAAATTAAATAAGGGTAAATACTTTTGCGTATCGCTTGCCATCTCCCAAAGAGCAGGGCTTGTTATAACGCGTAATGTACCAGGTAAATCAAAAGATAATAAATCAGTAGGGCTATAAATAAAGTCGGCAGCCGCGTCGGTAATGGTCCACTTGTCTATGGCTTCGTCGTATATATAGCCTATCGCCATTAAATCGGATGGTAATAATGCAGTTTTATTTTTATAATCGGCCACCACCACTGGCACCGATTTAGATCCAATGGTACTTACCTGAATCGTTTCTCTTCTTTTATATTCAAAAGGGCTATAAGGTAATTGTGTAATAGACGGAATCATATCAGCTCCTTTGATTCTATTGGCGGGATATCTTTTTACCAAGTCTTTACAAACCGGGATTTCTAATTCTGGATCCTCGGTTAAACTAACTCTAATAGTATCTCCAATGCCATCTTCTAATAATGTGCCAATACCTACCGCACTTTTAATTCTACCATCTTCCCCATCTCCTGCTTCTGTAACACCTAAATGCAAAGGATAGCATTCATTAAATTCAGCTTGCATTTGTTGAATGAGTAAACGATAGGCTTGCACCATCACTTGTGGATTACTTGACTTCATACTTAAAATAATCTGATGATAGTCCAAGCTTCTTGCAATACGTAAAAATTCCATGGCACTTTCTACCATGCCAATGGCAGTGTCGCCATACCTACTCATGATACGATCACTTAAAGAACCATGATTGGTTCCAATGCGCATAGCCGTTCCATGTTCTTTGCAAATAAGTACTAAGGGGGTGAACCTTTCTCGTATACGCTCAATTTCTTCTATGTATTCTTGATCCGTATATTCAATTTGTTCAAATTTTTTCTTGTCTACATAATTACCCGGATTCACTCTCACTTTTTCAATAATAGTAGCCGCAATTTCTGCAGCATTCGGTGTAAAATGAATATCGGCGACAATAGGAGTTGTATATCCTTTTTCTTTTAGCGAGGCTTTAATGGCTGCTAAATTTTCTGCTTCTGTTTTACTAGGGGCTGTAATTCTTACTAATTCTGCGCCAGCTTCAATACAACGAATAACTTGTTCCACTGTTTTTTCAGTGGCCATAGTGTCGGTAGTAGTCATGGTTTGCACCCGAATAGGATGCCCTCCACCAATGATGAGATTACCCACTTTTACCTCGCGTGTAATTAAACGATTATAAGACGTAATAGAATTGCAATACTGTTCCATAATTAACTACCGTAAAGATAATTATTTAATTGAAGTAATACCTAAAATATTAACGAAGCCCTTGCAAGAAGCCCTGCTGTAATAGTATTTTCTTTAAAAGGGCAACCGAATTGTTCGTGGCAGCTGCTGTTTTACTAGTCGTATGTAAAACAAAGAAGTAAATATGCGTATTTTCTTCTTCATAGCCTATCACCCAAGTATTATGTGTAGTGGAATCGGCAGCAGTAAGATAAGATAATTTATAGTTGCTATTATCTTCTTTCAAGATCATCTTTTTGAATACTTCTTGAGAACGTTTTTGGAAAGGCAATTCTTTGAAAAAGGCTCTTTTGATTAAACCCAATTGTTCATCTGCAGTAATGGTAAGTGACCCATCTTTCCAAAATTCATCCATATTGGCACTTACTACACCCTTGCCATAATGAATAGAATCAATTGTTTTTATGATTGTTTGTCTTCCAATTTGCGTAATAATGTTTTGATAATAAGAGGTAGAATCCATCGACGCCCAAGAGGCTTGATTGTGATTAATAATACCTTTATCTAATGCAATTAAACTAGGTAGAATGAAAAAACTATTTAAAGGTGAAGAGGCAGAGTCTTTATAGTGAGACAAATTAGCAATGGTAAATTTACCCGATCCATTTTCTAATAAAGCAAAGCTACCCACCACACCTGCGCTATCCAATATTTTTACAATAGAGGAATCAATGGTTACATTGTTCGGAGAGCAAGCAAACAAGCTAACAGACAATAAAACTGCAAATACATATTTTTTCATAGTAGACTTATTAATCTTAATTATAAATAGGGACTTAATAAGTAGATGATTCACTATTAAGCCCCTATTGTCAAAATTTTCCAAAAAATTATTCTATACCTAATAATTCTACTTCAAATATTAAAGTAGAGCCTGGCCCAATCATAGGACCTGCTTGACGATCGCCATAACCTAATTCAGAAGGGATATATAATCTCCACTTACTTCCGATAGACATTAAAGGCAAAGACTCTTGCCATCCTTTAATCACGCCATTTAATGGGAAGGTAATCGGCTCACCTCTTTGAACAGAACTATCAAAGATAGATCCATCAATTAAAGTGCCATGGTAATGACATCTTACTTTGTCTTTTATAGTAGGCTTGATAGTGTCCTTGCCTGCTACTAAAATTTCATACTGAATACCGTTAGGTAAACTAACGACACCTGGTTTTTTAGCATTTTTTACTAAAAATTCTTGTCCTGCTAACTTGTTAGCGGCTGATTTTTCTGCACTCATTGTTTCTTGATATGTTTTAATACAATAATCTAATATACTATCAATGATGATAGATTTTCCTTCAAAGCCAGCCAATAATCCTTTATTGAAAACGGCTAAATTTATTTTTTGTAATCCTTGTCCATTTAAGCTTTGCGCAATTCTATAACCCAATGCATAAGAGGCGCTGTCTTTACCATTTTTTATAGATAAAGCAGGTGTGGCACTCATTGCTGATTTCGCATTTCCTATTTTCAATGGTTTAGCTGTAACTGCTTTAATAGGGGTTGCCGGTTTCACAGTAGTTACCGCTTTTGTCGCAGGAGTTACTGATTTAGGACTTGTTTGAGCCTGTACCGTTTGCATGAAAGAAAATGCGGCCAAGACTAAAATTTGTTTTTTCATGATTCTATTTTTAAAGGTAGATGCGGTAGCAAAAATACACTATGTATTTAATAATTCGGTAATTTTGTGTAAAATACAAATAAAATAAGATCTTATGAAAGCACTAATAACCACTAGCCTATTGATGGCATCTCTAGTTCTTTTATCATGTGGCTCAAACAATGATAAAACCAACACAAGCAGTGCAGATACCAATCAAGTAGCTACCATGGATACTACTGCAGAAAAAACTTATGCGATAAGTTTAGTGAATAATAAAAAAGATCCTACTTGTGGCATGCCAGTAACTGCAGGCATTAGCGATACAGCACATTATGAAAAAAATGTTTTGGGATTTTGTTCTGTAGAATGTAAGAATGAATTTTTGAAAAATCCAAAGGCAAATTTAGCAGCAGCAGAACTTAAATAAGTTTGACTAAAAATAGCAGCTTCTAATGAATGCTGGCTCTATAAATAGTAGTTATACAATTACTAGCTGAATAAATAAGCAATATCATCTTTGGTTAAAGATTTTACAAAGCCGACTTCATCGGAAATTAATTCTTTAGCCAAAGATCTTTTTCTCTCTTGTAATTTTAATATTTTATCTTCTACCGTATCATTACAAATCATACGATACGCGAATATATTTTTGGTTTGTCCAATACGATGCGTTCTATCAATGGCTTGTTGCTCCACAGCAGGGTTCCACCAAGGATCTACTATATATACATAATCGGCAGCCGTTAAGTTTAAACCTACTCCACCCGCTTTTAGAGAAATTAAGAACACTCTACAATTATCATCGTTTTGGAAACGCTCAATAGCGCGTTCTCTTTCTTGAATGGTACTACTACCATCAAAATATTCATGGTCAATACCTAATTTTTTCAACTGCTCTTTAATTAAAGCTAGCATGCCTAAAAATTGCGAGAACACCAGCGCCTTGTGACCACCAATGTTTTCAGCTATTTCACGGGTTAACTCTTCTAATTTCACCGATTCATTCGGATAGGCTTCATCTTTTAAAATAGCAGGACTATCACAAATTTGTCTAAGCTTCATCAGCCCTTGTAATATAGAAAGCTGTGATTTTTGAATACCTTTTTCTTCCACCATGCCAATGAGTTTATCACGGTAGTCGTTTCTATAGGCCTCGTAAATTTTTCTTTGTGCATCGCCCATTTCACAATACAATACCATTTCTTGCTTTTCTGGCAAGTCCTTGGCCACTTGTTCCTTGGTTCTTCTTAATATAAAAGGGAATACAAATTTTCTTAAATGTTCTTTTTGTTCTTGCTCATCGAATTTATCAATAGGCATGGAGAAATTATGCTTGAAGTATTCCACGGTACCTAGCATACCTGGGTTCAAGAAATTCATCTGCGCATAAATATCAAATGTATTGTTCTGTAATGGCGTACCACTTAAACATAATTTATTAGTAGCTTTTAATAAACAAGCCGCCTTAGTCACTTTAGATGCCGGGTTTTTAATCGCCTGGCTTTCATCCAAGATCACATAATCAAAATTCACTTCCACAAACATTTTAATATCACTTCTTAAAGTACCATATGTGGTAATGATGACTTCAATTTTATCATCATGAAATAAGGCTTTCTTTCTAGTACCGCCATGATGGATATGATAATTTAAAGAAGGGGTGAATTTTTTTAATTCATTCTGCCAGTTAAACAGTAGCGTAGTTGGACAAACCACCAAGGCTACCAACTTGCCATTCTTTTCTTTTAAATGTTGTAAGAAAGATAAGGTTTGAATGGTTTTACCTAGTCCCATATCATCGGCCAAGATCCCACCCCACTGTACATCGTGTAAATAATTCAACCACTGAAAACCACTAATTTGATAAGGCCTTAAAATAGGCATTAAATGAGCAGGCGGTGTGACATCTGCAATCGCATAGCGCTCTCTAATTTTTTCATACTTTCCTTCTAATTGGAAAATAAGTTCTTCCTCGTCTCTTTGCTGATAAAGTTCATCTAAAATAGAAAAATGATACTTACTTAATTTAAGCGTATCGGCCTTACCCTCTCCCACTTTAAATAATAAAGAATATTTATTCAACCATTTTTCTGGAAGCACGCCTAAACTACCGTCTTTCAAAGGCACAAATTGTTGCTTATTAGATAGCATGGTTTTGATATCTTGAATAGATACTTTTTGTTCACCGAAAGAAATTTCCACTTTTGCATCAAACCAATCGGTATTGCTACTAATATATAAACGTGTAGAAGGCTTAGCCGTATTGTACTTAAACTGTTTTAAGTATTCTGTACCAAATAAAGGAATTTGTTTATCCCTTAAGGTGTCAATAAATAAGAAAAACCAATTGTTCTTTAAAACCTCAGCACCTTTTAACGCAAGCACATTGCCTTCATTCGGACGAATAAAGCCAGAATGTAATTGCTCAATGATATTCATTAATTGCCTTTCTGCCGCAAGGTCTCTTTCTAGTATGATAATTTTATCGCCTACTTGTTGAATCACAGAAGGACCATCTTCTTTATTCACAATAATATCTTTATAGGCGAACAAGGGTTCAAAAAATAAGTAGTCTCCGTTTTCTTTTAATAAAATTTGTAGTTGAGGCTTCACCCCTTTTAATTTCTCCTGTGTAACATTATCTAATGAAACCTGATACTGCTTTGATAACGGCAGCAAGGTGCTTTGCAAGTAATCAGGCCACTTGTCTAAATTAATTTCATGAAAGCCCGCTGGCATAAACTTTTCTACCCATAATAAATCATCTCTTTGCTTCCACACAAAAAACTGATGATGGTATTGGAATATATAATTAGACTTCGCGTGGTTGTCTTCCAGTGGAATTTTACCTTCTGGTAAAATAACTTGCGCGTATACAATATACCTGTCTTCTTCCTTTTCTACTCTAAAACTTGGCTGAATGGTATTGAATACTAATTCTGCCTTTTGCATATTGGCCGTAGTAAAGGGTTTATTATGCGGTAAGTAAAAACTAAAAGGATGTTCCGATAAATCTCTCCAAACTTTTTCAATTTTAGGATGCAAGTATTCTTGCATTAATTCCTTGGTCTCATCTGGTAAGCTTTCTTCATCGGTATGCACAATATTATCCCACAAGCCTTGGAAAGGAGAATTTTTATTCAAGAACTTAGAGAGTTCTGCAGGTTGTAATTTTTTGACTAACTGTAATAAAATTTTATCTTCTTCTTTAATTAAATTAGGCGTGATAAATTTCACAAGGTCAATTTTTTCTACTTTGCCTAAAAAAGAAGTGCCTTCTTCATTCACTTCTCCTTTAACTACATTAAAGGAGATATAAGGATAAATAGTAGGCTGGTGTTGCATCACAATACCAAAACGCTCTTTTATCACTGCCTCTTCATTAGAAGCTGGCTCCTGCTCTTCAATATCCCAGTCGTTGGAGCTAGGCCTTTTGAGGGTAATGGATTTGGTGCCGTTCACCTTTTGAATCTTTTCATCTAAAACTTTTAGAAAGGGCTTGCCGTCATGATAAATAAATTCAAACTTATCTTCAATATAATCATCTAAAGTAAAGCCGTATAAAGCCAATAATTTATTTTTCTCTCTATCCCAGTTTCGAATAGTTTCAAAATAATCAGCACCCTTCAATAAGAATAATTGAAGCAGTAGCATGGTTTTATGCACGCAGAGTGGGTATTCAGTCTCAGACAAACAATCGCAAGAAGTATCAAAAAAACGTTCTTCATTTTTTTGAATAATGACATGATAGGTTTTCCCTTTTTCATCAATTTCGGCAACTACTTTTTCATTTTCGCTTTCAATAATATGAGGTCGAACCGACTTTAAAGTTTGTTCTGCTTTTTCGAATATAGCTTTTGAACAAAGCATTCGAATCATTTTTAAATCTAAGGTCTTTGTTCTTAATTGAGTATGGGTAGTCTTATAAGAAGCTGGCTTGTAGTCTAGTAAATTTTTATCCAATAAGTCTTGAATATAAAAAAGAGCAGCTGCTTTATGTCTACAAACTTCTGATAAATTATAAGGACAGCCACAACGCAATGATAAAGTAGCGGCGCTTTTAAAATTTTCAATAGTGACTTTATAATAAGTACTATAGCCATCATCTTTGACACGGCAATGAATACTTCCAATTAAAGGGTCGAATTTTGCCAACTCAATATTTTTGAGTGCAAATATTTTCTTGCCTCTACGTATCACTTCTTCAGTGCCGTAGCTATAAATGTGTTTTACTAAATAGGGTAATGCCATAATGGTACAAAAAGCCCTTAAAAAAGGGCAATTTGCAAATGTAAGGCTTTGCTAGCTAATATGGAAGTCTTATTATAATGAATCTGAAAATAGGGTATCTAGGCCTTATTTATAAGGGCTCCGTCCTTGAAAATAGGCAAGGAAGGGGCTGTATCCTTAGAAATACAATATAACATGTCCTCTTCTAAACCATAAGCCGATAGGCGGTGCCAATGGGTGACAGTTTTGATATAAGTAGGCAAATCATTTTTATTTTGAGTGTATAATTGATTCGACATAAAGCTACTATCGCAATGTATCTCAAAAGCATCCTTAATTTCTTCAATTACGGCTCCTGCAAATAAGACATCTTCAATATTAAATCGGTTCTTCCAACCAGAACAACCCAGTATTACAGGTGCATTTTGTTCTTTTAAGTATTCCACCACCTTGCTTAAGTTAGGAAAGGACCCTGTAATGATATCTTTGGCTCCTTGCTTTAAGGCACGATGCAATAATTTAGTGCCATTGGTAGTCGTAATGACTAAAATTTTATTTTCAATAAAATCTCTTGGATATTCAGAAGGAGAATTTCCATAAGACAAACCTGGA
>JBEIIN010000048.1:0-10438 GCA_040380795.1 Sediminibacterium sp.
AACCGAAGGCTCCATGGGTAGAGGTATGGCTATCTCCACATACAATGGTCATGCCTGGTTGTGTAATACCTAACTCGGGGCCAATCACATGCACAATACCTTGATTAGGATGGCCTAGCCCGTATAATTCAACACCGTGTTTTTTACAGTTCTCTATTAAAGTATCTACTTGAAATTTTGATAATTGATCGGCAATAGGCAGGTGCTGATTCATAGTAGGTACATTGTGATCGGCTGTGGCTACAATTTGTTTTGGTCTAAATAATTTAGCACCTCTTTTTTCTATGCCACTAAAAGCTTGTGGGCTAGTGACTTCGTGTATTAAATGCTTATCGATATACAATACCGAAGGACCTCCTTCAATGATCTTGACAACATGCTTGTCCCAAATTTTATCAAATATTGTTTTTCCCATTGTTGTAATTACTTTCGTTTACTCTTTCTTATTAGTTAGTCTTTCTTATTAGTTTCTATTATTCTTTTTATACTCTTTTATTTTTCTCTAGAATACTTTTTTATTTCGAATACGCCGTAGCTATTTCTACTAAATCATCATGTGTGACTTCTTTCTTTTTATCTGCTAATTGTAAAAAGCTAGGATATAAAATATCGATATCATTTCTTGTATACTCATAGCCTAGTTTTTGTAAACGATGTGCCAAGGCACTGCGTCCACTTCTTGCAGTGAGTACAATTTTACTGGCTTCTGCACCTACTGATTCAGGATCGATGATTTCATAAGTTTGTGCTTCTTTCAAAAATCCATCTTGATGTATACCTGATGAATGTGAAAAGGCATTGCCACCTACAATGGCTTTATTCGGTTGCACACCCATACGCATAATCTCTGCAACCTCGTGGCTGATAGGGTTTAGCAGCCTTGTATTAATATTGGTATAATAACCTAAATATTTATGTTGATTTAAAACCATCATTACTTCTTCGAGTGCTGTATTACCTGCCCGCTCACCTAATCCATTAATAGTGCACTCAATTTGTCTTGCACCACCCATTACACCTGCTACTGAATTCGCAGTGGCTAAACCTAAATCGTTATGACAATGACAAGACAAAATAGCTTTATCAATATTAGGAACATTATTTACCAAGTATTCCATTTTTGCTTGGTATTGATAAGGCAAGCAATAACCTGTTGTATCGGGAATGTTTAAAGTGGTTGCACCTGCTTTCACAACAGCTTCTATCACTCTAGCTAAATATTCATTATCAGTTCGGCCAGCATCTTCTGCATAAAATTCTACATCGTCTGTAAAATTGCGCGCTAATTTAACAGCGCTCACTGCACGATCAATAATTTCTTCACGCGTTGCGTTGAATTTATATTTGATATGTAAATCCGAAGTGCCAATACCTGTATGAATTCTAAAACGCTTGGCAGGTTTTAAAGCTGCTGCTGCTACTTCAATATCGTTTTGTACTGCACGCGATAATCCGCAAACCACTGTATTTTTTAAAGTCTTTGCAATCTGATTCACCGATTCAAAATCGCCTGGGCTTGAAACAGGGAAACCTGCTTCTAAAATATCTACGCCTAATTCTTCAAGTCTTACCGCTAAAGCCAATTTCTCTTGGGTATTTAATTTACAGCCAGGGACCTGCTCGCCGTCTCTTAATGTGGTATCAAATATGAACACTTTTTGACTCATCGTTAATTCTTTTATTTAGTTATTAAGCCAATGCCTTTTAGAATGAATTTTGAGGGCTTCAATCGCAAGCATCTTATTGATTATGAACATTTTATAGATAGAAAACGGGCTTTAGGCCCGTATATTGTATAAATTTAACGACTATTCACAAGTAATTCACATCATAATTATGGTTAATTTACAATGTGTAATAGAGTCAATATTTGATTAAATAATTGATATTCAATAACTTGAACTAAAATTAGCTACGATGCCCAACCTAAGTACGGAGGCAATATTTATTCTGGTTAAATCCTTGGAAAGGGGGGAAAAGCGCAATTTCAAGCTTTATGTGAAGCGTAATTCAGCCTCGGCCGATTTAAAGACTATTCAGCTTTTTGATGCCCTGGATAAAATGAAGACCTATGACGAGGAGGAACTGCTACGCAAAAACGAGTCTATTTCGAAACAACAACTCTCTAATTTAAAGGCCCATTTATACGATCAAATTTTATCCAGCTTAAGAGTGGTGAAGCAAAGTGAAAATATTGATTTACAAATTCATGAGCAATTAGACCACGCTAAAATTTTATACAATAAAGGTTTATACATTCAGAGTTTACGTGTTCTTGAAAAAATAAAAAATTTAACCAAACAAAATAATCAGGTTACTTATTTGTTGCAGGTTTTATTTTTAGAAAAGAAAATTGAGTCCTTGCATATAACTAGAAGTATGCAGGACCGTGCTAAACAATTAAGTGAAGAAATTGATGAAGTTAATATTCGCTTAGATGATATTGCTAAAATTTCAAACCTTTCTTTACAATTATATGGCTGGTATATTCAACATGGTCATGCGCGTAATAATGAGGACAGGCTTGCATTAGATAGTTTAATGCATCACCCGATTATGGATAAAATAAAATCATCAGAAGGATTTTATGAGAAGATGTACCAGTACCAATGTTATTGCTGGTATGGTTTTATTACACAGGATTTTCTAATGCATTATAGGTATGCTCAAAAATGGGTAGACCTATTTGATGCTACTGAAAACATGAAGCAAATTGAAACAGCACAATATATTAAGGGACTGCATAATTTAATTACTTCGCATTTTGATTTAAGAAGTTTTGATAAATTAAATGAAACTATTGCTATTTTAGAAAATTATAGCAATACGCCCATTGTACTGAACAATAAAAATAATTTAATTCAAAGTTTTATATACCTATACATAGCTAAAATTAATAAGCATTTTTTAGAGGGTAGTTTTAGCGAGGGACTGGCCATGATACCCGCCATGGAAGCGAAGTTGAAGGAAATTGATCTATACCTAGATAGCCATCGTGTACTGGTGTTTTACTATAAAATTGCCTGTTTGTATTTTGGTGCGGGCAAGCCTGCTAAAGCCATTGATTACTTGAATAGAATTATTCATTGGAAATTAAATTTAAGAGACGACTTACAATGTTATGCGCGTTTACTTCATTTAATTGCACATTATGAAATGGGTAATACAGAAGTGGTGAATTATTTATCAAAGTCGGTTTACCGATTTATGTATAAAATGAAAAGCTTAAGTACAGTAGAAGAAGTATTATTTAATTTCTTAAGAAAGTCTATTCAAAGTGGTGGAGAAGAAAATAGTTTATTAAATAGTAAGGCCGCTATTAAAAAGTCGTTTACTGTTTTATTAGAAACCTTACAACCGCTTACTACTAATAAATTAGAAAGCAGGGCCTTTATGTACTTAGATATTATTTCTTGGCTAGAAAGTAAAATTCAAGGCAAACAAGTACAGGCTATTATTAAAGAAAAGTTTTTAGCTGCAAAGGTTTGATAAGAATTTTAAAAGGCTTTTATTAGTCTGCTACTAGTCTATGATCTCTCTAGTCACAAAATTAAAACTGCTTCCTGAGGCCATCATCTTAAAGGGTTTTAAAACTCTACCCCATTTCTTTTTTTGCGCTTCCCAGTCCATGGGGTCATATAACATTGCATAAGATATACCCCAAACTTTAAATTGTCCCGCTTCTACTATAATGGCGGTTGATTCATCCATTCCAATACCTAAAGTACCAGGGTAATTTTCAATAACAGAAATTAAATCAAATTGTCGATTGCGCGCTAATACATGTTGATCTAATGCCGTATTGGTCATAAAAGAAAAGGCTGGGTTAAAATTGTAGTTTTTACTGATATCATCTCTGGCATCGCCTCCCACCATTAAAGAGCCCATGATAGTGGCTCCTGCAGAGGTTCCCATGATAACGCCTCCTCTATTTAATAAGGCAATAAATTCATCATATAATTTAGTACCTGCATAGGCGTCGGCAATTAATTGCTGGTCTCCGCCTCCAAAAAACAAGCCCTTAGCGTTTCTTAGGAGTGCAATATTTTTGGGATCATCAGCTTCTTTTTTATTGCGCGTATGAATGGTGCTTAAATTAGTAAAGCCCCGAGAGGTAAACTTAATTAAGTGTTCACCCTTTTGAATAAACTCTTCGTCGTCGGTGGCAGTAGGAATATATACTACAGGTTGATCCTTGCCACCACAATGGGCTGCGAAAAATTCAAATAAAGAATCTGGGATGGACCCGCCTCCAATGATAATTAATTTGCCTTTATAATTAAAATAGGGATTAGAAGCAGTCTGCGCGTTAACATTAAGAATAAAAAGAAAAATAGTGACAGTTAGCAGCAATATTTTTTTCATAGAGCAAGGTTTATTGTTCAATATATAATTGACTGCCTATCTAGAATAAGAATGTATATATTCTATCCTTGGTACATTAGGTCTATTTCTTTTTCAAAATTAGCTAGTACTTGCTTACGGCGTATACTTAGTTTAGGCGTCATCTCTCCTTGTTCAATTGTAAACTCTCTTGGTATAAGAGTGAATTTTTTCACTTGCTCTACGTGATTGAACAATTGATTGTACTCGGCTACTACTGTTTCAAATAGTATCTGTACTTTTTCATCTTGAATGATGGACTCATTATTGGTAAATTCAGTACCATTTTGTTTTGTCCATTCTCTCAATTTAGCAAAACTTGGCACAACCAAGGCTGTCACCATTTTTTTATTGTCTCCAATTAAAACAATTTGTTCGATGAAAGGACTTTCCTTCATCTTGTTTTCGATGGGTTGAGGAGCAACGTATTTTCCACCACTTGTTTTAAACAATTCTTTTTTACGATCTGTGATTTTTAAAAACTTACCATCTATAATCTCGCCTATATCTCCTGTATGCAACCAACCATCAATAATAGCTTCAGCCGTTAAATCGGGACGCTTATAATATCCAAGCATTACACTCGGGCCCGCCACACATATCTCTCCATCTGCCTCTAATTTCATTTGAACCCCTTGTATTGGTAAGCCCACCGTTCCAAATTTCATATCACCAGGTGTTCTAAAATTAATACTAATGATAGGACTGTTTTCTGTTGGACCATATCCTTCATACACTGGTATTTGAGCGGCATTAAAAATGCGTAATAATTTTACCTGACATGCCGCACCGCCTGTTACAATGAATTTTACATTACCGCCTAATCCTTCTCTCCACTTACTAAAAATAATTTTATTAGCAAGCTTCAATTGGAACTGGTACCATGCCGACCCTGGATTTAAATTATCATACTTTTCTCCTAAAGCAACTGCCCAGAAAAATAATTTGCGCTTAAGGCCAGTCAACTCTTCACCCTTCATCATAATTTTTTCAAAAACTTTTTCCAATAGTCTTGGCACGGTAGAGAATCCATCTGGTGCAACTTCTTTTAAATTATCACCAATGGTTTCCATTGATTCTGCATAGTAGATACTCATCCCACTAAACAAATAAATATAAGATGCCACTTTTTCAAAAATATGATTCAATGGTAAAAAACTCAATACTTTTTGATCAGCTGCGTCTACAAACGGAAAACTTTTTTTACCTGCTTGTAAGTTAAAATAAATATTATGATGCGTTAACATCACCCCCTTAGGTGTACCTGTTGTGCCCGAAGTATAAATAAAGGTAGCCACCTGCTCTACAGGAATTGTTTTTTTAACAATCTCTACTTGTTGCAATAAATCTGCATCTTGTAAACACAACTCTGACCAGTGCTTTGCACCTTCTATTCGGTCAAAAGTGTAGACCTCTTTTAAGCAAGGCACTTTGTCTTTAATAGACATCACTTTATTGTATAAATCCTGATTGCTCGCAAACATATATTGTACAGATGCGTCATTCAAAATAAAAGTCAATTCTAATGGATTAGTGGTTGGATACACTGGCACCCAGATGACACCAATTTGTTGCGTCGCCATATCGGCCATCAACCATTCTGGTCTATTGCTACTAATGATGGCAATTTTATCTGATCCCTCTGGGCTAAAATCATTTCCTGATAAGCCAAGGCTTAATAAACCAGCGCTCAGAGCATTCACTGTTGAAGCCACTTCGGCTGTGGAGTAGGTTCTCCATCCACCGTTTTCTTTTCCAGCCAACATAACTTCCTGAGGAAATTTTGTTAATTGATGTTCGATACAATCGAAGAGTCTTTTAGATTCCATATAGCAGGCAATTTATTCTAACAAATTACTGAAATAGGGGCAGAAAAAAAAGAAAATAGCCTGTCAAATAGGAAGAAATTTCCCATATTAATAAATGGACAGTAGGGTATTTATAACTACTAGTAAATCAAATGAGTAAGTAAGCCGTCTCTTAATTTAGGCTCAAACCAAGTGCTTTTAGGTGGCATGACCTCACCGGCGTCGGCTATATTAAATAATTGATTGATGGTTACTGGATATAAACTAAAAGCCACAGCCATCTCTCCACTGTTCACTCTTTTTTCAAGTTCTGCTAAACCTCTGATGCCACCTACAAAATCAATTCTTTTATCGGTTCTTTGATCGTGTATGCCCAAAACTTTTGATAAAATTGAATTAGATAAAATAGTTACGTCCAATACACCAATAGGGTCATTTGTATAAATACCTGGCTTCGCTGTTAATTGATACCAATTGTTTTCAAGATACATTCCAAAACTATGCAGGGATGTAGGTTTGAAAGCAGACTCTTCTTTTTGAATCGTAAAATCTTGTTCAAGTGCTGCCATAAATGCAGTGGCAGATAACCCATTTAGATCTTTTACCACACGGTTGTAATCCATAATGGCTAATTGATTAGAAGGAAACAAAGTCGTTAAAAAATAATCGGATACTTTTTTAGCATCATTTCCTGGCTTCACCGCTTCTTCGCTAATAGCTAATTTTACTTTAGCTGCAGAGGCTGCTCTATGATGACCATCTGCTATATAAGTGCAAGGCACTTCAGTTGCAAACAAGTTTGTGATTTGATCAATGATGGTTTCATCACTTACAGCCCATACGGTATGTTGAATACCATCATCAGCTGTAAAGTCATAGACAGGGTTCTTAGTCGTTTTCCATTTATCTATAATGGTATCAATACTTGCTTGGTGGCGGTAGGCTAAAAAAACATTGCCAGTTTGTGCTCCAGAAGTCTTGATATGATTGATTCTATCTAATTCTTTTTCAGGACGCGTGAATTCATGCTTTTTTATAATATCATTATTATAATCATCAATACTACTTACGCAAACTAAACCTGTTTGTGCACGACCATCCATAATGAGTTGATAGATATAATAACAAGGCTTTGACTCTTTAAACAAAACATCTCTTTGTATAAATGCATTTAAATTTTCTAAAGCCAATTGATATACTTCTTGACTATGTACATCGATGTTTTCTGGTAAACCAATTTCACTTTTTGTAATATGCAAAAAAGAATAGGCATTACCCACTGCTACTATTTTTGCTTCTGCACTATTTAATACATCGTAAGGTTTGCTAGCAACTTGTTTTGCTAATTGAGGCTGAGGACGCAAAGCTTCAAAGGGACTTATTTTTGCCATGGGCGCGAAGTTCGTTCTTTTTGTTGAAAATTAAATTTTTTCAGCGAATGATTTCATCAAGTTGCAAAAAGCTTCTACACTTGAATAAGGCAAGGCATTGTACATGCTCACTCGAATGCCTCCCACTGTTCTATAACCTTTCACACCAATCATTCCTTCTGTTTTACATAAAGCTAAAAATGCTTCTTCTTTGGAACTATCTGTTAAAAAGAAAACTGCATTCATAATGCTTCTGTCTTCTTTTGCAATAGGGCAATGAAAAGCCGGAAGACTATCAATGGTATTGTATAATAAATTAGATTTTGCTAAGTTTAATTTTTCCATAGCTGCTAAACCCCCTTGCGCTTCTATCCAACGCAGGGTTAATAAACTTACATATATAGAAAAAACTGGAGGTGTATTTAATAAAGAACCTGCTTCAATTTGTTTTCTGTAATCAAGGATGGCAGGAATTTTTCTATTTGTTTTTCCTAGAATTTCTTTTTTTACCACCACCATCGTAACCCCCGCAGCACCCATATTTTTTTGAGCCCCTGCATAGATCAAATCAAATTTTTTAAAATTAGTAGGCCTACAAAATATATCAGAGCTCATATCGCCAATAAGTAAGGCAGTAGTCTGAGGATAGCTGTGATATTGGGTTCCCTCCACTGTATTGTTAGTCGTAATATGTAAATAAGTGGCGCTAGCAGGGATGTCTAATGCTTTATTTATATAGGTATGTTTTTTATCGGCAGTGTCTGAAACTACTTTTACAGGACCAAATAAACTTGCTTCCTTCACTGCTTTATTGCCCCATACACCATTATCACAAATAGCCGCTAATCCGTTTTCGTCTAATAAATTCATAGGCACTTGCATAAACTGCATAGTGGCACCTCCTTGTAAAAATAAAACTTCGTAAGCATCGTCTAAACCCATTAATCTTTTCACAATAGCTTGTGCTTCCTTCACTACTTCTACAAAATGAGAAGTGCGATGTCCTATTTCTAAAATAGATAAACCCGTATTATTAAAATTATGAATAGCATCAGCCGCTTTTTCTAAAACTTCTTGAGGTAAAATAGAAGGACCTGAATTAAAATTGTGCAATTGCATTATAGTGGTGTAAATTAAATATTAGTTTGTTTTAGTATCAGCTTCTTTAATTGATGTAAGCTCGTCAACTGTAGTCACACCCCCTGAAATCACATATTTCATTGCCTCTGCAGCATTTATATGTTTAGGAAGTTTTTTTGTTTTAGACAATGGAAGAATAAATGATATACCAGAAATAGCATAAGAATGTGGCACATATACAGTGACATGATCTTTTAATCCTAAGTGTTCACAGTTTTCTTGTGTAATAAATCCTATTCTCCAAACATCCTCTGTATCTATACAAACCAAAACAGGTTTATCAAATTTTTTCTTACTGCCAGCGAAGGCTTCTAAAAAATCTTTTACCGATGAATAAATAATTTTTATACCAGGTGTTCTTTCTAAAATTTTATCGAAGATGGACATAAGTCTTTCCACAAAAAATAAAGAAGACAACCAGCCAATTACTAATACAAGTCCAATGGCTAATAAAAAACCAAGTCCTGTTACTTTAGGTATTTGTCCATTGACTTCAGCAAATTGTTGAGGAAAAATAAAATTGAGCAGATTGGGCAAGAAATTATCGACCCAATTAAATAAACTTACCACCACCCAAATGGTGACCCCAATAGGTGCCAGCACTATGACCCCTTGAAAAAAGCGCTGCGCTAGGGCGGTTAGTATTTTTTGCTTGAATAATTGACGCCTGATATTGGGCATTTGGACTAGTATTAAGGCTCAAATTTCAAACAATTTTGCCATTCGGCATAAATAATAAAAAAATAAGCTAGGAAACTTTGAAAACGATTAAAGTTTCCGTAGTTTTGCGCCTTCAAAACAAGTGATGCAAGAAAGAATACTCAACAAAGCCTGTGAATTAATGTTTCAAACCGGGGTCAAACATGTCACCATGGATGACTTGGCTACTCAATTGGGCATAAGCAAAAAGACCATTTACCAGTATTATAAGGATAAAGACGCCTTAGTTAGTTCGGTGGTGGAATTTGAACTAGCCAACCATGCCTTATTATGTAATCAAAGCACCCAAGCAGCAGATAATGCCGTGCATGAAATATTCCTATTAATGTCTGTGATTCAGGAGATGTTTAATAGAATGAATCCCCTTGCTTTATTTGAGATTGAAAAATATTATCCATTGGCCTTTGAGAAAATTAAAAATCATAAAGACGATTTTATTTTTTCTATGATTAGCGCCAATTTAGAAAAAGGGATTACAGAGGGTTTATACAGAAAAGATGTAGATATAATTATTCTTTCAAAATACAGATTAGAAACAAGTTTGATTCCTTTTAATATACATGTATTTCATCCTTCCAAATTTGATCTACTAAAAGTGAATTTACAAATTATAGAACATTTTGTTTATGGTGTAGCCACTTTAGAAGGTCATAAATTAATGGATAACTATAAACTAAGCAAACATAGCAAGTAATCATAATTCATAATAGTTATATAAATTATTCTACAATAAATCAGAAAAATAAATTCTAAGTTAATAAATAAAAAAATGAAATATCTATTCCTACTAGTTGTTCTTCTTCAAAGCCAACTACTTAGTGCGCAAACAGAAAATAAACCCTTGCATTCTTTTTCACTGAATGATTGTGTGGCTTTTGCTCAAAGAAATAATGTACAAGTTAAAAATTCTTTATTAGCTATTGATGTACAAGTACAAACCAATAGAGAAATTGCTGCGGCTGCTTATCCTACCATTGGAACCAATCTAAGTGGTACCGATTACTTAGTAATACCTAC
>JBEIIN010000049.1:0-10292 GCA_040380795.1 Sediminibacterium sp.
AATTTCAATCGTCGAGTTATTTGCTTTTTGAAAATGAATTCTTGCAGCAATTACTTTACTGTTATTAAAAAATAAAGCTGCCTTTTCGGTGATGAACTTTGCAATATGATTATAAGTGCTTTCTGCAATGATCTCTTTATCCCATACTAATAGCTTGCTATCTGATCTATTGGCAGCTGGCGTATAGGCAATACTTTGATCAGGTAATTCGTAGTCAAAATCCTGAAGAGGCAGGCTAATGGGAGGCTTCATGGCTCAAAGGTACATATTGCCATGATTTTCAGTTGAATTCACCTCTTTTTCACATAAAAAATAGGCTTTTCCACAGGTTTGCACAGCCCTAAATGTAAAATTCTGGTAAAAACATTCTGAAATGCCTTACTGCATTGATTTTCAGCTTGGTTTATTTCTTGTGGAAAACTAGAACCCCTGTTTTAGTCTTTGAAAGTGGGAAATTGTGTTAATTTGTGTGAACAAGTGGTAAAAATCACTCTAATTATTAACAATGACAGGCTTTCACGGAGAATATCAATCAACTATCGACGCAAAAGGGCGTTTCCATTTACCTGGCAGTCTTAAAAAACAGCTAGTTGAAGGGGAGAATCGCTTTATTGTAAGTAGGGGCTTTGAGAAGTGCTTGACACTTTATCCGTTGAAAAGCTGGCAGAGTATATTAGATCGAATTAGCCAGTTGAACGATTTCGATCCAAAAGTGCGTCAGTTCAGACGTCAATTTCTTGGAGGAGCCACCGAAGTAGAATTGGATGCAGCAGGAAGAATTTTATTGCCACCGACTTTGCGTGAATTTGCTTTACCAGGTAAAGAGATTGTTTTAGCCGCCGCTTTAGATCGTTTTGAAATTTGGGATGCAAGTAAGTACAAACAGCTCTTTGAGGATTTCTCTGCAGATGCATTTAGTAATTTGGCGCAGGAAGTAATGGCAGGAATTAAAAATCAAGATTAAGTAAAACAGATGCAAAATCAAACCATTGATTCCAACGCATCTAAAGCTTTTGCTTCTTCTTATCATATTCCAGTATTATTTCAAGAATGCTTGTCTCATCTAAACATAAAGCCGAATGGTGTTTATGTAGATGCCACATTTGGTGGTGGGGGTCATAGTAAGGGTATCTTATCTATGCTTGGCCCTGAAGGACGACTTATTGCTTTTGATCAAGATGCCGATGCGCAACAAAATTTACCAAAAGATAGTCGTCTTGTTTTTATTCCAGAAAATTTCAAGTATCTACAACGTTTTCTGCGTTTAAACAAAATAGATCAAGTAGATGGTATACTTGCCGACTTAGGCGTAAGTAGTCATCAGTTTGATGAAGGTACAAGAGGCTTTTCAACCAGACATGATGGCCCTTTTGATATGCGCATGGATCAACGTCAAAGCCAAACAGCCGCTCAAATTATTGAATCTTATACTGAAGCAGCATTACATAAAATGTTTGAGCAATATGGCGAGGTGACGAACTCTAAAACTTTAGCCAAGCATATTGCCACACAGCGTAAACATGTTAAAATAAATACGGTTCAAGATTTTAAAACATTTATCGCACCTGTAGTCAAAGGAAATCCTAATAAATATTGGGCACAAGTTTTTCAAGCCATAAGAATAGAAGTGAATGAGGAAATGGAAGCGCTAAAGGAATTTTTAAAGCAACTTCCTTTAGTAGTGAAGCCAGGAGGTCGCGCGGTGATTATCACTTTCCATTCCATCGAAGATCGTTTTGTAAAAAATGCTTTTCGTGTATCGCAAGAAGAATCCGAAGATGCCCATCCTTTTTTATCCGTAGAAAAGGAAGTTTTTTGGAAGATCATTACAAAAAAACCTGTAGTGGCTTCTGAAAAAGAGATGAAAGAAAACAATCGAAGCAGAAGCGCAAAAATGCGCGCTGCCGAAAGAGTATAATAGTATGTCCGTACCCATTAACCCAGCCCCTAAGAATACCCTTAAAAGTATTCTTAATTATCAGTGGATTGTTATGAACATTAGTTTCTTTTTGTTCCTAGCATTCATCGCTATCCTCTACATAGCGAATGGGCATCTTACCGACAAAACCATCCGTCGAATTAACACTACACAAAGAGAATTGAAAGTACTTCAGTTTGAATACAAGACTATTAAGTCTGAATTAATGCGTCGCAGTCGTGCCATTGAAGTACAAACTGCTATGGAGCCATACGGTTTAGTCGTTTCTAAAGAAATGCCTATTAGACTTGCTATAGAAAATAAAATTAAAACTCCCACCAAAGATTAAGTATGGACGTAAAACGCGACATATTATGGAGGGTATATTTAAGTTTCATACTTATTGTACTAGTATGTATTCTTATTATAGGTAAGGCCTTTTACATTCAACAAGTTCAAGGAAATTACTGGAGAAGCTTAAGCGATAGTTTGCATCAAAGAATTATTGAAATTCCCGCAGCAAGAGGTACTATCTATAGCGAAGACGGCCAAATGCTTAGTACCAATATTCCTCAGTTTGATATTTATATCGACTTTAGAGTAAGCCCTTTGCACGAAAAAACTGGATTACTTTTTAGAACCCATATCGATTCATTAAGCTTAAGTTTAGCTGCTTTATTTAAAGATAAGTCGGCAGAAAAGTATAAAGAGGAATTAACGAATGCTTTTGAAGCGAGTGTAGGAAATTATGAATTGAGAAAGAAAATCTCTTATAGGGAATATTTACAATTGGTGAAATTCCCTTTATTCAAATTAGGGAGGTATAAGAGTGGAATGATTGCAGAGGAAAAAAATATTCGATTAAACCCTTATGAAAATATTGGCTATAGAACTATTGGATTGGCTAGAGATGAAAATAAAGTAGGTTTAGAAAAGTCTTATGATACCGTTTTAAACGGACGTAATGGTCGTCAATTGGTCCGCGCTATTGCAGGCGGCGTAACGGTTCCAGTACAAGAAGGTGAATTTGAAATTGCACCAGAAACAGGTAAGGATATAGTAAGTACCATTGATGTATTCATTCAAGAAGTGACTGAAAAAGCTTTAATGAATATGATGGTAAAAAATGAAGCACAAACAGGGGTGGCTATTGTGATGGAAGTGAAGACGGGAAAAATTAAAGCCATTGCTAATTTAGGAAAAGTGGGAGAAGGTAAATATACAGAAGATTTAAATTATGCCATTACACCTACAGAACCTGGATCTACTTTTAAATTAGTTACTTTATTATCGGCCCTAGAGGATGGAAAAGTAAATTTAAACTCAAGAGTTAATTTAGAAGGTGGTGTTTGGAAAGTGTCTGGCCAAACTGTATATGATTCTGAAAAGCATGGAAAATTCGACGCCTCCATTTTAGAAGCCTTTGAAGAAAGTTCAAATGTGGGCATGGCAAAAATTGCGATGACGCATTATAGTAATAATGTGAATGAGTATTTCAAACATTTAACAAAGTTGAGATTAGATTCAACTTCAGGCCTCGATTTAGTAGGTGAAAGACAACCTAGACTTGTAAAACCTGGCAGTAGATTATGGGGTCCTACTACACTACCTTGGATGGCCTTTGGTTACAATATTGAAATTACGCCACTACAAACTTTAAACTTATATAATAGTATTGCTAATAACGGCGTCATGATGCGCCCATATCTTGTTAATTCCATTCAAGAAGAAGGAAAGATCATTAAATCCATTTCTCCTAAAGTGTATAATGCACAATTATGTAAGCCAAATACTATTAGAGATTTACGCATTGCTTTAGAAGGTGTTTGTATTAATGGAACGGGAAAGGCTTTATTTAAAAATAGCCTATATAAAGTTGCAGGTAAAACGGGCACAGCCTTAGTAGCGAATGGCAATAAGGGTTATGGAGAGGGAATTTATCAATCTTCTTTTGCAGGTTATTTTCCGGCAGACAATCCACAGTATACAGTTGTAGTTATTATAAAGAATAAGCCACATGCCGCTAGTTTTTATGGAGCTTCTGTAGCAGGTCCTGTATTCAAAGAAATTGCTGATAGATTGTATTCAACCTATATTCAAAACAAATTAGATATCGCACCAGTATTTGCAGTAAAAGATAGTTCACTATTTAATTACAGTATTTCAAAAATTTCTTTGCAAACGATTGCTAAACAATTATCTATTCCTTATCAAGACTCTTCCATAGTTTCTAATAATTGGATACAATTACAGGGAAAAGGAAAAAATCTAAAAGCAGCTACTCAAATACTTTCAGATACCACCATGCCTAATATGACGGGTATGAAATTACAAGATGCCTTATGGCTTTGTGAGAAGAAAGGCTTGCTTGTGAAATGTGTGGGTAAGGGAAAAGTGGTGAAGCAAAGTATTGCGCAAGGGGAACTAATTATTAAAGGACAACGAATTCAAATTGATTTAAATTAATGAAATCATTACAATCTATATTATTCGGTGTGGCTTTGAGAGAGGTAGTAGGGACTACCCAACAAGAAATCACCACTATACAAATAGATTCTAGAAAAGTTATTAAAGGCGCTGTATTTGTTGCTATTAAAGGCTTACAAGCCGATGGTCATTCCTTCATACTAACAGCTATTGAAAAAGGGGCTACTGTCATTGTATGTGAAAATAAACCTGAAAGTTTAGTAGACGGCCTTACTTATATCATGGTGGAAAATGCACAAGAGGCAGTGGCTATTATGGCGCATCAATTTTATGATGAGCCTTCTACCCATGTAAAATTAGTAGGGGTAACGGGTACTAATGGTAAAACCACCGTAGCTACCTTATTGTATAAATTATTTTCTGAATTAGGGTATACCTGTGGTTTAATAAGTACTGTGCAAAACCATATTGGTACGGAAGTGATTGCAGCTACACATACCACACCCGACGCTATTCAATTAAATGCATTATTGCATAAAATGGTGGAGGCGGGTTGTACGCATGTATTTATGGAAGTAAGTAGCCATGCTATTCATCAACACCGTATTACTGGTTTGCAATTTGTAGGTGGGGCTTTTACCAATATTACTCATGACCATTTAGATTATCATAAAACTTTTGAAGCTTATATAGAAGCTAAAAAAACTTTCTTTGATAAACTACCTGCGAACGCTTTTGCATTAATCAATGTAGATGATAAAAACGGGGCTGCCATGTTTGCAGATTCTAAGGCTACTAAATTAACCTACGCTATTCATGCACCTGCTACCTATAAAGGAAAAATTTTAGAAAATCAATTGAGCGGACTTGTAATGCTTGTGAATGATATTGAAGTGCATTGCCGTTTGATTGGCACATTTAACGCCTATAATTTATTAGCTGTATATGGAATAGCTATTCAATTAGGTGAAAAAGCTACAGAAGTATTAACTGTACTAAGTGCATTAACAGGTGCAGAGGGAAGATTTGATTATATCGTAAGTACAGAAAAAATTATTGGCATCATTGATTACGCGCATACACCAGACGCCTTAGAGAATGTATTAACCACTATTGCTAAATTAAAAAAAGGAAATGAAACAGTGATTACTGTGGTGGGTTGTGGAGGAGATAGAGATAAAACAAAAAGACCTATTATGGCACAGGTAGCTTGTGATTTAAGTAATAAAGTATTTTTTACGAGTGACAATCCAAGATCAGAAGATCCGAATGAAATTATAAAGGATATGGAAGAGGGTTTGACCAGTGCGGCTAAAAGAAAGTATATCAATATTGTGGATAGAAAAGAAGCCATTAAAGCGGCTGTAAGTTTTGCAAAATCGGGTGATATTATTTTAATAGCAGGTAAGGGACATGAGAAGTACCAAGATATTAAGGGTGTGAAGCACGATTTTGATGATAAGCAAGTATTAGCCAACCAATTTAAAGAATTAGAAAAATAATCAATATGCTGTATCAATTATTTTCTTGGCTTGACAAAACATTTAATATCCCAGGTTTGGGGGCTTTTCAATTCTTGACTTTTAGAATTGCCATGGCTATTTTAATGTCTTTATTTATTGCCACTGTCTACGGTAAAAAAATTATTCTTTTTTTACAGAGAAAACAAATAGGCGAAACAGTAAGAGACCTTGGCTTAGCGGGTGAGCAACAAAAAAAGGGAACGCCTACAATGGGTGGTATTATTATCTTACTCAGTATTTTAATACCTACTTTATTATTTGCCAATTTAGATAAAGTCTATATCCGTTTAATGATACTTTGTACAGTGTGGTTAGGCCTTATTGGTTTTTTAGATGATTACTTTAAAATAAGGGCAAGAAAGCAAGCGCAGGCGCAGGGCGGCAATTATAAAAAACAAAATAGTGATGGACTGGCGAGTATTTCAAAAATTATTGGTCAAGTAGGATTAGGTATTATCATTGGCGTTACACTTTATTTTAGCAATGCTGTCACGGTAGAAAGAGAAATTGTTTCTCCTACTGTTTCTGAAAGCTTACAAAAGGGAGAGAAGGTAGCAAAAGGTGCAGATGTCGTTGTAAGAAAAATTAATGGAGTAGAAAGGCGTTTTGTAAAAGTGAAAACACCTATTACTACTATTCCTTTTGTAAAAAATCACGAATTTAATTATAGCAAAATAATTAGTTGGATGGGTCCTGGTGCTGAAAAGTATACTTGGATTGTATATATTCTTATTGTCACTTTTATTATCACAGCTGTATCTAATGGAGCCAATTTAACTGATGGCTTAGATGGACTAGCCGCTGGTGTATCCGCCATTATTGGCGCCGCGCTGGGTGTATTTGTATATGTAAGTGGTAACTATGTATTTGCCGATTATTTAAATGTGATGTACATACCTAATTTAGGAGAGTTATCCATTTTTGTAGGTGCCTTTGTAGGAGCTTGTATTGGTTTTTTATGGTACAATGCCTATCCAGCTCAGGTATTCATGGGTGATACTGGAAGCCTAGCATTGGGTGGTATTATTGCCTCATTGGCTATTATTGTTAGAAAAGAATTATTAATTCCTATTTTTTGTGGTGTGTTTTTAATTGAAAACTTATCTGTTATTATTCAAGTAAGTTATTTCAAATACACGAAGAAAAAATATGGAGAGGGAAGAAGAGTGTTTTTAATGAGCCCACTTCACCATCATTATCAAAAGAAAGGATTTCACGAAAGTAAGATAGCCGTGCGTTTTTGGATCATTACTATTTTATTAGTCGTGGCTTCTATATTAACCTTGAAAACAAGATAAACCCTTGGCAAAAAAATTAGTCATATTAGGTGCAGGTGAAAGCGGAGTAGGTACTGCTTTATTAGCCAAACAAAAAGGCTATGAAGTATTTGTATCTGATGGCGGCGCTATCAAGGCTAATTTTCAAAAAGAATTAGAAGAGGCTAGTATCGATTTTGAATCGGGTACACATAATGTTGAAAGAATATTAGCGGCGGATGAAGTGATGAAAAGTCCGGGTATTCCAGAAAAAAATGAAATGGTGAAAGCCATCAGAGCCAAGGGTATACCCGTGATTAGTGAAATTGAATTTGGCTATAGATATAAGGGAAATAGCAAAATTGCCGCTATCACAGGCAGTAATGGAAAAACCACTACAACGTCCTTATTGTATCATATCTGCAAACTAGTGAATGAAGATGTAGCCATGGTAGGTAATATTGGTTATTCATTTGCAAGACAAATAGCGCAAGCCCCTAAAGCCTTATATATTATTGAAGTGAGCTCTTTTCAATTAGACGACATTCAATTTTTTAAGCCTGAGATAGCTATTTTATTAAATATCACAGAAGATCATTTAGACAGATATGATCACCAATTCGATAATTATATTAAAAGCAAGTTTAGAATTATAGAGAATCAAACTGCAGAAGATTATTTCATCTATTGCATAGATGATGAAACCATCGTAAAACATCTAGAACTACTAACCATCAATACTAACCCACTACCATTTTCTATGAAACAAGAAGTAAAAAAAGGAGGCTACATCAAGAATGATCAAATGATGTTAAAAATCCAAGAAGAACGCGTAACAATGAGCATTTATGATTTTGCCTTAAAAGGGAAGCATAATGCTTATAATACGATGGCTGCAAGCATTGCGGCTACTACCTTAGGTATCAGAAAAGAAAAAATTCGCGAAGCAGTAAGTAATTTCCACAGCTTAGAGCACAGAATGGAATTTGTTGCTACTGTAAGAGGCGTTGATTTCATTAATGATAGTAAGGCTACCAATGTAAACAGTACTTGGTATGCTTTAGAGAGCATGCAAAAAAACACTGTTTTAATTTTAGGCGGTGTTGACAAAGGAAACGATTATGAATTAATAGCCGATTTAGTGAAAGAGAAAGTAAAGGCTATTGTTTGTATGGGTACCGACAATAAAAAAATAATTGAATTTTTTAAAGATAAAGTAAGCACAATTGTGGAAGTAGATACTGCTAAAAAAGCAGTCAACGCTTCTTTCAAATTAGCAGAAAAAGGCGATTTAGTTTTAATGAGCCCAGCTTGTGCAAGTTTTGATCTGTTTAAAAACTATGAAGACAGAGGTCGTCAATTTAAAGAGTCTGTAAAAGAGCTATAATTTCTGTAAAAGAACTTTAATTTATGTTTAACGATACGACAGACAAATTATTTTCACAAATGCCCACTATTGGCGGCATGAAAGAACATTTAGACCAAAGAACGAGGGGTGATAAATACATATGGGGGTTAGTTATTGTATTATCGCTTATTTCTATATTGGTAGTATATAGTGCTACTGGTTCATTGGCTTATAAAATGTATCGTGGAAATACAAGTGTGTATTTATTTAAACAAGTCATATTTACTTTAGTGGGTTTGCTGGCTATTTTTGGTTTGCACCGCGTAAACTATACAGTCTTTTCTAAAATAGCCACCATTTTATTTATGTTGTCTATTCCTTTATTAATATATACTTTATTTTTTGGTGCTAAAATTAATGAAGGAAGTAGGTGGATCAAATTGCCCATTATTAATATGACCATTCAGACAAGTGATTTAGCTAAGCTGGCTTTATTTATGTATTTGTCAAAGATGTTAAGTAAGAAACAGGAAGTCATCAAAGACTTCAAAAAGGGATTTTTACCTGTTATTACTCCTGTAGTTATTATTTGTGCATTAATTATGCCGGCGAATTTATCCAATGCGCTTTTAACAGGAGCTACTTCATTATTACTTATGTTTATCGGTCGAGTAAGTATTAAGCATATTTTATTAACTATTCTACTGGCCTTGATACCAGTGACCATTATTGTAGGCGTAGCGATGGCTACACATTCCAGTAAATCGGTGGAAGGAGGCCCTGTGGTAGCTGAGAAAATGAAAAGCTATGGTCGTTTTGGTACCTGGGTATCTAGGGTGCAAGATTTTATGTACGCCAAGGATAATGATGTGCCTTATCAAGTACAGCAAGCAAAAATTGCTATTGCAAACGGAGGCATATTTATGGGGTTAGGTCCGGGCAATAGCAGGCAAAGAAATTTTTTACCACAAGCTTATAACGATTTTATTTACGCAGTCATTATTGAAGAATACGGATTACTAGGCGGTGTCTTTATTATTTTCATTTACCTCGTTTTCTTATTTAGATGTATAAGAATATTTAGAAGATGTCCCTATGCCTTTGGCGCTTTTCTTGCATTGGGATTAAGTTTTACATTAATCATTCAAGCTATTGCAAATATGGCAGTGAATGTGAACCTTGTACCTGTAACGGGTGTGACATTGCCATTAGTAAGTATGGGAGGAAGCTCTTTCATCTTTACTTGTTGTTCTATAGGACTTATATTAAGTGTAGCTAGAAACGTAGAGCAAATGGAAGGTAAGGCGCCTATAGAAACAGAAATTGAAATACCTGAAGAAAACAACGAAATAGACACAGAAAATAATGTCATTGAAGCAAAAGCATAATACATTACGCATCATCATTGCAGGTGGTGGCACGGGAGGTCATATCTTTCCAGCCATTGCGGTAGCTCAAGCTATCAAAGCTTTAGCGCCTGATGCTGCTATATTATTTGTGGGTGCTTCCGGAAAAATGGAAATGGAAAAAGTACCCCAAGCAGGTTTTCAAATTCAAGGCATAACCATTGCAGGCTTTAATAGGTCTCAGTTGTTCAAAAATATTACACTGCCTTGGAAACTAGTTAAAAGCTTTTTTCAAGTAAGTAAAATTTTTAACGAATTTAAGCCCAATGCGGTTTTTGGAGTGGGAGGGTATTCTAGTTTTCCTGTTTTAAAATATGCACAAACAAAAAATATTGCTACCTATATTCATGAGTCCAACGCCTTTGCAGGTAAGGCTAATACATGGCTTTCTAAAAATGCAGTCAAAATATTTAC
>JBEIIN010000050.1:0-10011 GCA_040380795.1 Sediminibacterium sp.
CCAATTGATAGAAATGTCTTGATTCAGGATGCATTACATGCACAACTATATTGATATAATCAATGAGTACCCATTGTGCAGCTGTTTGGCCTTCTGTTTTATAAGGCATTTCTCCGCATTTAGTTTTCACTTCAAATTCAATAAAATCGGCAATGGCCTTTAATTGAGTGGTATTATTCGCTTCGCAGATAATAAAAAAATCGCTGGTAGACTCTGGTATTTTCTTTAAGTCTAAACTAATAATATTGGTACCCTTTTTATCTTGGATAGCCTGAATAATAGTTTTAAAAATTTTTGAGCTGCGAGTAAGTTGTAATACCGTTGATTTTTTACGGCTTTTAAGTGTTGAAAGTGGTTCCAATGATTCTTATATTTATTTGTTAAATGCTTATTAATTCAAAGATTTTAAGGTACTAAAATGATTCTAAACTAACTTTACAAAAATAGCAATTCTTTGTTACCTGCCACACCAAATATCCTATTAGGGGAGCCGCTCATCGAACTTACTACTATCCCTAGTACCAATATCTATGCCATGGACCAAGTCCACCAGGGTTTGGCCCTATCTGGCAGTTGCTATACAGCTGATTTTCAAACTGCTGGGAAGGGTCAGCATGGCCGAAACTGGGAAAGTGAAAAAGGGCAAAACCTGCTTTCAAGCTATGTTTTGGAGCTAAAACAGTTAAAAACAGATAAAATTTGGACGCCGGCCGATCAAATTGGGTTTTCAGCAGCCATTGCGCTAGGGGCAAGGGCCTTTTTTGCCTCATTTGCGGGTGCAGAAACCAAAATTAAAAAGCCCAATGATATCTATCATCGTGACAGAAAGGCAGGGGGCATACTCATAGAAAACCTAGTGAGGGGGAAGGATTGGACTTGGACCGTAATTGGGATTGGCATGAATATTAACCAAGCTTCTTTTTCATCAGCAGCAGTGAATAGTGTATCCTCAAATCCTATTTCTTTGCAAGAGATTACCAATAAAAGTTGGGATCTAAAACAAATGCAAAAGCATTTAAGTGAAGCATTAACGAAGGCCATTCAAAATTGGCTATTAGAAGGCGATGAAAAAACCATTCAAGCTTTTGATGCAGCGTGTATAGAAATAAAATAGTTATAAAATAATTGTGAAAATTTGTAAAATATAAATTGACTAAAAATAATAAAGTAAACATGAGTATAAAATTAACAGAACATTCTAAAGGCGGTGGTTGCGGTTGTAAAATTTCTCCAGCAATTCTTTCAGAAATTTTAGCGGCACATAATGTAGGTGCAAAAACCAATGTTAAAAATTTACTAGTAGGTAATGATAGCAGAGATGATGCAGCCGTATATCAGCTAGACGAAAAAACGGCGATGATTAGTACCACCGATTTTTTTATGCCCATTGTAGATGATGCATTTGCTTTTGGACAAATTGCTGCAGCCAATGCGATTAGCGATGTGTATGCCATGGGAGGTAAACCTATATTTGCCTTAGCAGTATTGGGTTGGCCCTTAGCTACTCTGCCTGCATCTGAAGCTGCAAAAGTAATGGAGGGTGCAAGAAAAACTTGTACCGATGCTGGCATTGTGATTGCAGGAGGACATAGTATTGATAGTCAGGATCCCATTTTTGGATTAGTGGTGAATGGACTTGTTGCTATAGAAAATTTAAAAAGAAATGATACAGCTAAAGAAGGAGATGTTTTAATATTAACCAAGCCCTTAGGTGTGGGCATTATGGCTACTGCACAAAAAAGAAAAGTTTTAACGGAGGAAGATTTAAATTTTTTAGTAAAGCAACTTACTACAATTAATAAAGCTGGTGAGGCTTTAGGAAAAATAAAAGAAGTACATGCCATGACCGATGTAACAGGTTTTGGTTTGCTCGGACATTTAACTGAGATGATGGAAGGAAGTAATTTATCGGCGTCTATTGAGTATAATAAATTACCTATTATACCAGCCGTTAGAAATTATATCGCACAAAAAACAATACCTGGCGCAACTGCACGCAATTGGAGCTCCATTAGTACTGGCGTGGTTTTGGGCCCTGGTGTAGATGAAACAGAAGCAAAATTATTATTACCCGATCCGCAAACCAATGGAGGTTTACTTATTGCAGTGGCGCCTTCTTTTTTAAAAGAAGTGCAAACTATTTTACAAGATATGGGTATTGAATATACTGCAACCATTGGTGAATGTACAGCTGCGAAAGAGAAAAGAATTTATATAGATTAGAATAATAATCTACGACTTAGTTAAAGGGTATACTTATTCAAAAATAAGATGCCCTTTATTTTTGATTTGATCGGGTGTTAATTCAGCAACTAATTGTACGCCTTTAATGCCACGCACGGTTTGTAAGATATCATTCACTTTTTCATCTTCAATCCACTCCCCTCTTATCCACCAAATAAAATCCATGTGTTTTAATTCGGGTAATAAATATTCACCATCGAATTGATTATGGTATACAAAATGGTGAATAGAAGTATTAGGCTCATTGCCTTCGTACATAGAAAAATAATAAGTTCTATTTTTTCTTTTAAGTGCAATTTCGTGATCGGGATTGAATCTAAATTCAAAACCCATGTATTGATTCAGTAAAATACAGAATTGATAATTCTTAATAGGTGCAGTGATGCCTAAAATACGAGAGCCCTCGAAATCGCTTTCGTTAATGGCGTCTTGGTCTAAAATTATTTTACTGCTCACAAATAAGTATATTTAAAAAATAATTTCTGCTTTTAATTCTTCGGCCCCTCTTTTATATACAAGCACGGTCGCATCTCCTTTTTTAAATTTAGAAAGTGCTTGCATATAACTCATTACATCTACTAATTTATAGTCTCCAACTTGTAGTAATACATCGCCCCCTTTCAAGCCTATTTTTTCTCCCAATTTACCTTGGCTAGTGCCTTCAATTCTAACCCCTGTGCCTGTAAAAGCATAATCGGGCATGACCCCTAAACTCACTGTAAACTTAGTACTGCGGCCCATGGCAGCCTCACGGGTTTTAAGAAAATCTAATTTACCCACTGCGTCTGTGGTTTTAATAATAGACTGCACATATCTAATTATTTGGCTCTCTCCTACATAATTAATTTTATCCCAATCGTCTGTGGCTTTATGGTAATCGCTATGGCTACCTGTAAACATAAATAACACAGGCATGTCTTTTCTATAAAAACTAGCATGATCGCTTGGACCAGAACCTGCACTATCATAATGTGTAATTAATGAAGTAGATACGCTTGCTAAAATATTTGCCCACTTGGTTGATGTTCCAAAACCTCCTACCGTTAATTTTCTTACTGCATCATAACGACCCACCATGTCCATATTAATCATATAATTATAATTACCTGTATAAGTAGGATGCTCTAACCAATACTTACTTCCAAATAAGCCCAACTCTTCTCCAGAAAAATGTAAAATTAAATAGTTATTATTTTTAGGCGATTTTTTTTGTAAGGCTTTAGCTAATTCAATTAAAGCGGCTGTTCCACTTGCATTATCATCGGCACCATTTCTGATATTATTATTTATATCCAGTGCATTACGGTCTTCGTTATACCCTAAATGATCTAAGTGCGCCCCTAAGATAACAGTGGTTGCAGCTTGGTTATCAATAAAGGCAGCTACATTATGTGCAGTTCTTGAAGCGTGCTCAAACTCAATACTAGCTTCAATTTCATAAGTACTTAATTCATCATTAAAATATTTTGAGAAACCTTTTTTAGTAATATATACAACAGGAATAGGCAAGGCCTTCGCCGTATCAAATTTATAATATTGAATATTATCCACTAAGCTGCCGCTATTGTATAAAAATAGTGCAGTGCCTCCTTTTTGTTTTGTTTCTTTTGCAGTAGTAAGCAACCATTCGTTGATATCGAAATGTGGATTGCTTGTATTTTCCTCTAAAGCGTCATTCACATCTTTAAACCAAATTTGCTTGGCCTCGTTTAATGAAAGAGATGCCATGGATTTTATATTCCCAGCACCACTATTTGAAATAGGAAAAAAATCAGCATCTAAAAGAAGTGTTTGTTTGTTGATTGTAATAAAAGAGTTAGCTGATAATTTTTTTCCTTCATCGATAGGAAAGCTTTGCATATAACCATTAGAACCTTTGGCTTGTATACCTGCCTTTTGATATTGTGCTATAATATAGTCTACTGCTTTTTGTTCCCCTGGTGTTCCTGCACGACGACCCTCTAATTCATCACTTGCTAAAAATTTAATGTGATTTTCTAAGTTTTGAATAAGGACTTTATCGGCTTTTTTAAGCTTTTGAGCATTCAATAAAAAAGGAAATAAGACCAATAAGCAAAAGGCAATGCGGCGCATAGATATCTGATTGAGCCCCAAAGTTAAATAAAGCTAATAGCAAAACACAGGTATCTCTAAAATTTGATATGATTTTTATCATCTTTCCCCCCTCTGCTCAATTTCTAATTTCGTAAGTATAGCCCAATCATAAAACCTAGCTTTGCCACCTCATGAATGCCGGTATACATATTGCTTTAGTGGGTAACCCCAATAGCGGAAAAAGTTCACTTTTTAACGCACTTACCGGTATGCACCAAAAAGTAGGCAATTTCCCAGGGGTAACAGTAGACAAGAAAACAGGCCAGATGCAATTAGCGGGTAACCCAACCACCCTCATAGATTTACCCGGCACTTATAGTTTTTACCCAAAAAGAGAAGATGAGTGGGTGGCCTATAAAGTACTGATGGGTGTGGATGAAGAAGTCAAAACAGATTTAATATTACTGATTGCAGATGCAAGTAATTTAAAAAGAAACTTACTTTTTTGTACGCAGATTATTGATTTAAAAATTCCGGTGGTCTTGGCATTAACCATGAATGACCTAGCGGCAAAAAAAGGAATTAAAATAGATATTGCAGGACTGCAAGAAGATTTAGGTATTCCAGTGGTAGCCATTGACGCTAGAAAAAATAAAGGACTTACAGAATTAAAAACGGCTTTAACCAATATTATTCAAACTACACGATCAAAAAATCAAGCGAGTTTTATTGATAATAAAAAATTAGCACCCGCGGCTATTGAAGCTTTTAAAAAATTATACCCTACCCATAGCGATTATGCTGCGCTGCATTATTTAATGCATCATGAAACATTTCCATTAGATAAAGAAATGCAGCAGGAGATTGAGCAAATTGAAATTGACAACGATTTTAATCATACCAAAACCCAGGCCCAAGAAATATTAGAACGCTATAGTCATATTAGTGAAATAATGAAAACAAGGGTAAGCACCCCAGACCCTTCAGCTAATAAAAAAAGATCAGAAAAATTAGATTCCATTTTTTTACACCGTGTGGGCGGTTATGCTATTTTACTTTCTGTATTATTTGTTTTATTTCAATCGGTTTTTTGGATGGCGAAATTTCCAATGGATGGCATTGAATGGATATTTACCAATTTAACTTCTTATTTAAACTCAGTACTGCCGAGTGTTTGGTGGGAGGACTTACTCGTGAATGGACTAGTGGCAGGTATTGGTGGCATTGTGGTTTTTGTGCCGCAAATCATGATTTTATTTGGGCTTATTACTTTATTAGAAGACACGGGTTATATGGCGCGTATAAGTTTTTTAAGCGATAAGTTGATGCGTAAAGCAGGTTTGAATGGAAAGAGTGTGATGCCCATGATTAGTGGTTTTGCTTGTGCAGTGCCTGCTATTATGAGTGCCAGAAATATTGAAAATAAAAAAGAACGTTTACTTACTATTATGGTAACGCCATTTATGAGTTGCAGTGCAAGACTACCGGTGTATACTATTTTAATATCGCTAGTGATAGATGATAGAATGTACTTTGGTTTTTTAAGTTTACAGGGACTGGTCATGATGGGATTATACTTAATGGGTATTGTAATGGCCCTTTTAGCAAGTACAGTTTTAAAATGGTTTATAAATATTAAAGAGAAAAGTTATTTTATATTAGAGCTACCTGTGTACCGAGCGCCTCTTTGGAAAAATATAGGCACCACCATGATACAGAAAGCAGGCATATTTGTAAGAGATGCAGGTAAGGTTATTATTGTAATAAGTATACTCTTATGGTTTTTGAGTAGTTATGGACCTTCGGCTCCTATGCAAAAAATTAATGAAAATTATGCCGCGCAAAAATTAGTGCTTGCAAATAATGAAGCCCTGCAATCTAATAATGAAAATACGAAGACGCTTAAACAAATAGAGAAGCAGTACAGTAGTGAAAAACTAGAAAATTCTTATGCAGGTATTTTAGGAAAAAAATTAGAACCATTGATTGAGCCCATGGGCTTTGATTGGAAAATTGGTATTGCTCTTGTTACTTCCTTTGCAGCAAGAGAGGTATTTGTGGGCACCATGGCCACTTTATATAGTGTGGAGGAATCAGACAATAGCTCACTAAGAGAAAAACTGAAAGCCGCCGTAAGGCCCGATGGCACACCTGTGTATAGTTTAGCAGCAGCTTTATCCTTAATGGTATTTTATGTATTAGCCATGCAGTGTATGAGTACCCTGGCTATAGTGAAAAGAGAAACGCAGTCTTGGAAATGGCCCACCGTTCAATTTTTTATGATGACGGGCCTTGCTTATTTAATGAGTTGGGCTGTGTATGTAATTGCTAAATAATAGCTCGAGATAATTAAATAGTAAAATTTAATTCTAGAAAAGATACTTTCCTTATCTGCTTTTTACTTCTTCAAAGGCTTCATCATAGTCGGCACGAATTGTACCCATCACTCTATCCCAAAAAAGAAAGTACAAACCATAATTGCCCTTGAAATATTTATGGTGTTGATTATGATTGACAGAAGTATTAATCCACTTTCCAATGAAACTTTTACTAAAACCTTTTGGATATAATTCCCAACCCAAGTGGCCGTAAATATTATACATTATAGAAAGTAAAAAGAAAATAATAATATGCGTTGTGTGCACTGGAATAGTAAATAAGAAAACGACAAAAATACCTATTTCTACAATAGACTCTAAAGGATGAAAAGCATAAGCCGCCCAAGGAGAAGGATTAGTAGACTTATGATGCACTAAATGCATGGTATTAAATAAAGTTTTATGATGCATGATACGATGTGTCCAATAAAAATAAGTATCGTGCATAATAAACATAATGGGATAGGCTATAAAATAATAGGCCCAGCCATAATCGCTAACATTATCGTATAAAGTAGTGTGGGGCTTCATTGCAGGGTTCGCAATAAAAAATAGAGGAATGAATCCAAAAATTAAAATAGTAATAGTACTGTAAAATATTTCACGCAGGTAATCACTGTTCTTAGGAAAAAGAGATTGTATTTTATGGTGTACTATTTTATTTTTAAGTACTACATAAAATAAAAAGAAAATAGCGCCAGCAATAAAATAATACCTGCTGCCAATTCTTTGTAAAAAGAAAAAATATTTTTCGAAATCAAAAGGCATAACTAATTGTAAATATAGGACTGCAAATTAGCTAAAGATTTGAATGATTACCAACCGCTAATGGCTAAAATTTCTTTAGTATGATCCTTCGTATCAGGCTTTTCAATAATATGTCTAACCATTCCCGCTTCATCAATCAAAAATGTTGTACGGGTAGTGCCCATATAGGTACGGCCCATGAATTTCTTCTGGCCCCATAAATTGTACTTGTCTACTATTTTCTTGTCCTCATCGGCAATCAATGAAAAAGGTAGGTCGTATTTAGCAATAAACTTCTCATGCGACTTCACCGAGTCCACGCTAATGCCTAAAATTTGTAAGCCTTTCTTTTGCAAGGCTTTATAATTATCACGTAGGTTGCAAGCTTGCGCTGTACATCCTGGAGTGTCGTCTTTTGGATAGAAATAAAGGACAAGCTTTTGCCCCTTAAAATCGGCTATAGAAACTGTATTGCCGTGCTGATCAACGCCTTTAAAGGCCGGCGCTTTAGAACCTTCTTTAATAACTGCCATATACTTGAATTGGCGGTGAAGATAGCATTTAAAAAGGACAAAAATGTTTAGGCTTAAAATGGGGCAAATTCAGGCAAATTTTTGTAGGTTTGCGCAATTTATATTTTTGTACGCTATGCCAAAAGACAACTCCATAAAATCGGTATTAATTGTAGGTTCTGGGCCCATTATTATTGGTCAAGCCTGCGAGTTTGATTACTCTGGATCACAAGCAGCTCGTTCTTTAAGAGAGGAAGGCATTAAGGTGATCCTTATTAATAGTAATCCGGCGACAATCATGACCGATCCTATGATGGCGGATAAAGTTTATTTATTGCCATTGACTATTGAAAGCATTGAACAAATTTTACAAGAGAATCAAATTGATGCCGTGCTTCCCACTATGGGCGGACAAACTGCATTGAACTTATGTAAAGAAGCAGATGAAATTGGTTTATGGAAACAATATAATTGTAGAATGATTGGTGTGGATGTGGCAGCCATTGATTTAGCAGAAGATAGAGAACAGTTCAGACAATTGATGGTAAAAATCGGCGTAGCTGTTGCGCCTAGTAAAGTTGCCAATAGTTTTTTAGAAGGAAAAGAATTTGCACAAGTAATAGGTTTCCCATTAGTAATACGTCCTTCATTTACACTAGGTGGAACTGGTGGAGGATTTGTGCATGACGCTTCTGAATTAGATGCGGCATTAGAGAAAGGTTTGAAAGCCTCTCCTATTCACGAAGTATTAGTAGAGAAAGCAGTATTAGGTTGGAAAGAATATGAACTAGAATTATTAAGAGACCAAGCAGACAACGTAGTAATTATATGTACTGTAGAGAACTTGGATCCAATGGGTGTGCATACAGGAGATTCTATCACCGTAGCGCCTGCCATGACTTTGAGCGATACTTCTTTTCAAGACATGCGTAACAAAGCCATGTTGATGATGCGTAGTTTAGGAAATTTTGCAGGAGGATGTAATGTGCAGTTTGCACAAAATCCTGTAACAGAAGAATTAATTGCAGTAGAAATTAATCCAAGAGTATCACGCTCTTCTGCACTAGCTTCTAAAGCCACTGGTTATCCTATTGCAAAAATTGCAGCGAAACTAGCTATTGGTTACAGACTAGATGAATTAAAAAATCAAATCACACAAACTACTTCTGCTTACTTTGAACCCGCATTAGATTACGTAATTGTAAAAGTACCCAGATGGAATTTTGATAAGTTCAAAGGCGCCAATGATACTTTAGGATTACAAATGAAAAGTGTGGGAGAAGTTATGGCCATTGGAAGAAGCTTTACAGAAGCCATTCAAAAAGCTTGTCAATCTTTAGAGAATGAAGCCATTGGTTTAGGCTATTATGGAAAGAGCTTAATGAAGAATGAAGAATTGATGGAATATATAAAAGTTCCAAAATGGGATCGCATATTTAGAATTAAAGATGCATTAATGCAAGGGTCTACAGTGCGTTCCATTGCAGCAGCCACAGGCATTGACAACTGGTTTTTATACCAAATAAGAATTATCTGCAATGTTGAAAAAGAATTAATGAAGCATTCACTTGAAACGATTACCATAGAATTGATGAAAGAAGCCAAGCAACATGGTTTTAGCGATATGCAAATTGCAAAATTATTAACTGGCAATACGAATGATGATGCAGTTTATGAAAAAAGAAAGGCTTGGGGTATTACAAGAGTGTACAAAATGGTAGATACTTGTAGCGCCGAGTTTGAAGCAAAGACGCCGTATTTCTATTCCACCTTTGAAAATTAATTTAACCCACCGAATTCCATACAACTAACTAAAGAAAACTAAACACTATGAACGTAAAAGATATCGTAGCCTTAAATGAAAAAGAAACCAGAGCAGGATTTGGCGAAGGCATACATGAGCTAGCACAAGAAAATAGTGAAGTAGTAGTATTAACTGCCGACCTAGCTGGTTAATTTAAATTAGGACACTTTATTAAAGAATTTCCAGATCGTTTTATAGAAGTAGGTATTGCTGAAGCCAATATGATTAGTATGGCAGCGGGTTTAACTATTGGAGGAAAAATTCCTTATAC
>JBEIIN010000051.1:0-10009 GCA_040380795.1 Sediminibacterium sp.
AATTAAATTTTTACAATTTTAGTATTACCCATTTTATTATTTAGTAATAACCATTTTACTTTTGTTACATACATTATATAATATATCCATTAGGTATTACTGCTCCTTTTTTCACCACCACAATACCATCTTTAACCGTATATAAAGGGTGGTCTACTTTTTCTAAATGCGCTCCCCCTTTTATAATAACATCGTTTCCAATAGAACAGTTTTTATCAATAATAGCATCTTCAATAATACATCTTTCTCCAATGCCTAAAATGGGTGTACCATTCTTGTTCTTCTCCTGAATTTGATCAATATTTTCATAATAATCACAACCCATAATATAGGTATTCTTAATAACGGTGTCTTTCCCTATTCTTGCTCGAATACCCACTACCGAACTCGTTACCTCTTTTGCATGAATAATACAACCCTCCGCTAAAATAGCTTTATAAATAATAGTTCCACTTACTTTAGCCGGCGGTAACATTCTAGCCCTTGTATACACTTTTTGTGCACTATCAAATAAATTAAACAAAGGAACATCTTGCGTTAAAGCAATATTGGCTTCAAAAAAAGAATAAATATTTCCAATGTCGGTCCAATAACCATCGTGCTGATAACTTAATACTTTATAGTTTGCAATAGAGTCTGGGATAATTTCTTTTCCAAAATCGGTAGCATTAGGATGTATATCATTTAAAAATTGATGCAATATTTCTTTATTAAAAACATAAATACCCATGGAAGCTAAATAATTTCTGCCCTGCGCTTTCATTTGAGCGCCCGTATCGCTTACCCAGTCTTGTAAAATTTCTTTTTTTGGTTTTTCTACAAAAGAAGTAATAATATTTTCTTGATTTGATTTTAATATACCAAACTCTGGCGCTTCTCTTTCCCCCACTGGAATCGTGGCAATGGTTAAAGCTGCACCAGTTTTTTTATGGGCATCAATCATCTTGCTAAAATCCATTTGATATAATTGGTCTCCACTTAGAATAAGCACGTACTCAAAATCCATTTTAGCCAAATGTCTTAAAGACTGTCTGACTGCATCGGCAGTTCCTTGAAACCACCCCGGATTATCGGGCGTTTGTTCCGCTGCTAGTATATCTACAAAACCAGAACTAAAGGCACTAAAATGATAAGTATTTTTAATATGCTGATTCAAAGAAGCAGAATTAAACTGCGTTAATACAAATATTCTATTCAAATTACTATTAATGCAATTACTAATAGGAATATCCACTAAACGGTATTTGCCTCCAATGGGCACTGCGGGTTTGGATCTACTGGCTGTAAGTGGATATAATCTTGAACCGGCTCCTCCTCCTAATATGATAGAAACTGTTTCTTTTGCGAAAATTGGCATAACCAAATTTAATTGTTTATAATGATTTATGCAATTGATTGATATACTTTTTTATAAGCAGCAATAACCGATTCCCAGCTATGATCAATTTGCATAGCTATTTGTATCATAGCCTTCATCTGCTTTTTATTTTTATACACTTCAATGGCTCTTTCAATAGAATACACCATATCTGTTTCACTGGCATGTAAAAATTTAATGCCAAAACCACCTGCATCGCCCATATCCACCACTGTATCATGCAAGCCTCCCGTATCTCTCACCATGGGAATAGTGCCGTAACGAAGCGCATATAATTGATTCAAGCCACAAGGTTCTACTCTTGAAGGCATTAATAAAAAGTCGGCTGCGGCATAGGCCTCATGTCCTATTTTTTCATCATAGCCAATAAATGTATTGTACTGCCCTGGGTACAATTGCACTAAATAATTTAAAGCCGATTCAGTAGATGTATCTCCTGCTCCTATAATTAAAAAATTAGCGCCAAGGTTTGTTTTATCTAAAGCATGTTGAATGGCACCTGGTAAAACATCAGCCGCTTTTTCTGATACTAGTCTTCCAATAAATACAATAAGAGGCTTCGTATTATCCAAATTATATTTTGCGCAGATTGCATTTTTATTTTTTTGCTTTCCTTGCTCCACTGTGCTGCTATCATAATGAAAGGCTATCATTTTATCTGTGGCCGGATTCCATACTTCATTATCAATCCCATTTAATATACCCACACATTTACTTTGTTCATTTTTAAATAATAATTCTAATCCATTTGACTGCACTGTTAACTGCTGCATATAACTAGGACTCACTGTGGTTACTTTATCTGCGCACTTAACACCAGCTGCTAAAGAATTAATACTATTATTCCATTCTAGTAAACCTTTTTTACTCATATCCCATCTGGGAATTAAAATACTTTTATCCCAACCCATGGCACCTTGGTATTGTGCATTGTGAATACTTAAAACCGTTTTTACATTTTTTAATTTTTGATAGTCATAACAATGTTTCATCATAAAAGGAATTAAGCCTGCTTGATGATCATGACAATGGATGATAGAAGGAAGTTCTTCCCATTGATTTAACCAATTCACGACCGCTACTTGAAAACCCATAAAGCGGTCGATGTCGTCGGGATAGCCATATATTTTAGGACGATCTAATAGACCATTGATATCTACTAGATATAAATCATAGCCAAGCTTACCCGTACTTTCTATAATAATAGTGTAGTCGAAAAACCAATTCCCTAAATTGGTATTCCCTTTATACTGAACATCCCAGTTATTTTCTTTTAAAAAAGTAGTTTGATACATGGGCATGATCACCACAGATTTATCCCCTTGTTTATTTAGGTATTTAGGTAGCGCTCCCACCACATCCCCCAATCCTCCAACTTTCGCCATAGGATAAGATTCCGCACTTACATGTACTATCACCATGAGCACTTTTAATTTGATTCAATTTACTTCATTGTCCTTAAAACTCCTTGATTTTCAGTATTTAATTTTAATTTTTTAAGGACAGATTTTTAGCCTTTTTACACATTGAATTATAATTTTAAGTATTTTACGGAATCGATTCAACCAATAACGATTAAACTAACGAATCTTATGAACCAAACCAAACAACCTACCAATTCAGGTGCATTATCTACCCTTGTAGTGGTGTTCTTTTTCTGGGGTTTTATTGCTTCAAGCAATAGTGTCTTTATTCCATTTTGTAAGCATAAATTTAACCTTGACCAATTTCAAAGTCAATTAGTTGATTTTGCATTCTACCTAGCTTATTATGTCGGTGCCTTAGGCCTATTCGCCTATGGAGCATTTGGTGGTAAGGATTTAGTGGGTAAATGGGGATATAAGAAAAGTATTATCTATGGCCTACTATTTTCTGCTATTGGCGCAGCTGCCATGATTATTGCAGTGAATGCCAATTCATTTACAGGCATGTTAGTAGGTTTATTTATAGTGGCATTAGGATTTTCTTTACAACAAACCGCAGCGCAACCTTTTACGATTGCTTTAGGGGACCCCTCTACTGGTGCAAGCCGTGTGAACCTTGCAGGTGGTATAAATTCCTTTGGAACCACTATTGGGCCCATTGTGGTAGCCTTCGCTTTATTTGGAAGCACCGCAGCTATTACCGATGATCAAATTGCCGCATTAAGCTTAAGCAAAGTGGTGATATTGTATACTGCTGTGGGTATTTTATTCTTAACCGCCGCCGCCATGTTTCATTTTTCAAAGAAAGTACCTCCAGGTATATCTGAAGAAAAAATTGAACCAGCCAACAAAGCTTTATACTTATTATTAATTATGACAGGTGTTTTAATTATAATGTTTGTGCCTATTTTTAGTAGCTATAAAATTGATCCTACTACTTTAACGGATGCAGGTAGACACGATTTAGAAACCACCCGTTTAAAATGGTTATTTGGCGCTTTAGCCACTGTGGTTGTGGGTTTATTGTATGCTAATTTCAAAGCACAGAAAAATGAAAATGGCTGGGGTGCAATGAAGTACCCTCAATTAGTCTTAGGTATGTTAGCCTTATTTGTATATGTGGGTGCTGAAGTTTCCATTGGCTCTAACTTAGGAGAATTATTAAAGCAAGCCGATTTTGGAAGTATCCCTTCTTCAAAAATTGCACCCTATATTTCTATGTATTGGGGAAGCATGATGATTGGACGTTGGGCAGGTGCCATTTCTGCATTCAATTTTAAAAGCAATACTAAAAAAATATTAACAATCATTGTTCCTTTAGTAGCCTTTGGAATTGTAATTGGCGTAAATAGCATTGCACAATACGACATGACTCCACTTTACATGTACATCGTTTGTATATTTATTCAAATTGCGGCATTCTTTTTAAGTCAAGACAAACCTGCTAAAACTTTATTAATTTTTAGTTTGATTGGAGTAGTCTCTATGTTAATTGGTGTATTCACTAAAGGAGACATTGCTATTTATGCTTTCTTAACAGGTGGAATTGCTTGTTCCATTATGTGGCCTTGTATTTTCTCCTTATCTATTGCAGGTATTGGAAAGTATACCACACAAGGTGCTGCCTTTTTAATCATGATGATTTTAGGGGGCGGTATTATCCCTCCTATCCAAGGAAAATTATCTGATTACTTGCAATCTTCTCATTTAGATAACCCGGGTTATGGTATTCATAATTCCTTCTGGGTTCCTGTTTTCTGTTTTGTATATATTTTAATATTTGCCATTTCAGTAAAAGGTATTTTAAAAAAGCAAGGAATTAATTATGAAGAAGCAGAAGCAGTAGCAGGACATTAATAATCATTTAAAATAAAAATAAAGCATGGATTCTTTTGTAGCGGGTGTTGATATTGGGGGCACAGGTACCAAGTTTGGTATAGTAGATAATTTAGGGAATGTTTTAGTATCTGATACGATGCCCACCAAGGGACATGCGGATATAAATGCTTATATTAATGAACTACATGTTAAATTAATGGTCCTTATAGATAAAATGGGTGGCGTGGGACGTATTAAAGGTATTGGTGTAGGTGCTCCTAATGGGAATATATATACGGGGACTATAGAATATGCACCTAACCTTCCATGGAAAGGAATTATTCCTTTGGCTAAACTCATTCAAGATAAGTTTAAGTTACCTGTAAGATTAACCAACGATGCCAATGCAGCTGCAGTAGGTGAAATGACTTATGGTGCTGCAAAAGGTATGAAAAATTTTATTTTAATTACCTTAGGCACAGGTGTAGGCAGCGGCATTGTTGCAGGTGGAGAATTAATTTATGGACACGATGGTATGGCAGGCGAATTAGGACATACTATTATTATTCCCGATGGACGTATACACCCTGGCACAGGAAAAAAAGGTTCACTTGAAAGTTATGCTTCTGCAACTGGAGTGGCAACATCGGCAGTGGAAATTTTAAATAATACAAACAAACCAAGTTCCTTAAGAAACATCCCTATTGATAAAATAGATTCTAAAGCTGTATTTGAAGCGGCCACTGCAGGCGATGAAGTGGCCAAAGAAGTATTTGAATACACAGGTAGAATATTAGGTATTTCTTTAGCCAACTTTGTAATGTTCTCTAGCCCTGAAGCCATTATATTATTTGGAGGCTTAACGAAAGCAGGTGATTTAATTTTAAAACCTACGCGTGAACATATGGAAGCGAACTTAATTGAAGTGTTCCAAAATAAAATTAAAATACTAGTAAGTCATTTGAAAGAATCTGACGCAGCCATCTTAGGTGCAAGCGCCCTAATGTGGGAGTAAAATTTCTTCTAACCATTTGTTTCTACCCCAGCCTGCTATCACATGTTTTTCTGAATGATAAGACGACCTTACTAAGGGCCCACTTTCTACATAGTCAAATCCTAACTCGTAGCCTATTTGTCTAAGCTCAGCAAATTCATCGGGATGTACAAATCGTTGAACAGCTAAATGTTTTTTAGTAGGTTGTAAGTATTGACCCAAGGTTAATACATCGGTACCTACCGAGACTAAGTCTTTCATAGTTTGTATCACTTCTTCTTTCTGCTCTCCAATACCTAGCATAATACCCGTCTTAGTGCGCATACCTCCTTTTTTCAAAGACTCTAGTACGCCTAAACTTCTTCTGTATTTTGCTTGCACTCTTACTTTCTGTGTAATGCGCTCTACGGTTTCCATATTATGACTAACCACTTCTGGTGCAGCTTCTATGATTCTATTAATTTGTTCTTGTATACCTCTAAAATCGGGTATTAAAGTTTCTAAAGTAGTAGCTGGCGTAAGTGCTTTAATAGCTTTAATGGTATTGTACCAAATAATGGAACCTCCATCTGCTAATTCATCTCTGTCTACACTAGTAAGTACTGCATGTTTCACTTTCATTAATAAAATAGCTTCCGCTACTCTTTGTGGTTCGTCCCACTCTACTGCTTTAGGACGTCCTGTAGCTACAGCACAAAATTGACAGCTTCTTGTACAAATATTCCCAAGTATCATAAATGTAGCCGTGCCTTCGCCCCAGCACTCTCCCATATTCGGGCAATTACCACTCTCGCAAATAGTATGTAATTTATGTGTATCCACTAATCCACGCACATGCTTATAACTTTCCCCAATAGGTAGCTTTACTCTTAACCAATCTGGTTTTTTTATTCTAGTATCTTTCTCTGCGCTTACAATGGGTAATTCTTGCATAAATCGTTCTCTATAATCAGGTACAAAAATACAAGACTTGTAGTAGATATTGACCTTTTTTGCTTTAAAATTATAGCTTATCTTCATAGCTATCAGATGGGGTCTTGTATAGATTTTTAAATTAAATCAATCAAGCTCTAAGATTATAAAAAACATTAAACAAATTATTTAAAAATAATTCCAATGACCTCTATCGTAACCTACGACGCTAATTTAAGAACCACTTGCGTGCATTTACAAAGTGGCTCCGATATTCAAACAGATGCCCCTACAGACAATAAAGGCAAAGGAGAAAGGTTTTCTCCCACCGATTTAATTGCTACGGGCTTAGGCGCTTGTATGATTACTACGATGGGTATTAAGGCAGAATCTATGTCTATTGCGCTTGATGGTGCCAAAGTAGAAGTAACTAAAATAATGGTGTCAGATCCTAGAAGAATTGGGAAGATTATTGCGCATGTAACCATGCCTGCTGGTTTAAACTTAGATGATAAAACAAAGGAGATATTAGAAAGAGTGGCAAGAACCTGCCCTGTGGAAAGAAGCCTACATCCAGACTTGGAATTAGATATTGCTTTTAATTGGTAGTAATTACTTACAACAAATGAAAAAGTAAATTAATAAAGAAAAAAAATACTACCTAAAGCAACTAACTAATATTTAGTTGCTTTATTTTTTGCACTAGTTTACTTACAGGAAGTCCCATTACATTATAAAAATCGCCGGTAATTTTTTTAATCCCCACTACCCCAATCCATTCTTGAATGGCATAGCCCCCTGCTTTATCATAAGGCTTATATTTATCTACGTAAAATTCAATTTGCTCAGCTGTTAATATATGAAACTCCACCAAGGTTGTTTCACTAAAGCTTATTTCCTGGCCTTGATGTAATAAAACTACACCGGTAATGACTTTATGGGTTTGCCCAGACAAGGCTAGTAAGGAATCAATAGCCTCTTGTTTATTACTAGGCTTGCCTATTATTTTTTGATCCAATACCACCACAGTATCAGCTGCAATAATACAAGCATTTGCTAAGGCTGGTTTTGTGGATAGAATCATTTCTTTCACTGCCAAGGCTTTATTTTTTGCAATAAAGGCCGGCACTGCTTCGATAGCTAAACTAGTTGGATAAGATTCGTCTATATCAGAAACAATAATTTCAAAAGGAATTTCTGCCCATTCAAGTAGTGTTTTTCTTCTTGGAGACTGCGAGGCTAGTATGAATGAAGGCATGAAATGAATCGATTAAATGAACCAATTATATTAAAATAAAAAGTAGAAAAAAAGAATAGATAAAATGCCCGCTAACATGGCAAATTTTAAATAAGCACTTAACTTTTTAAAATGGTTATGCGTAAAGGCCTTAGGCAATTGAATTAGAACAAGGCTTAAGGGAGTAATAATAAAAACTACACAATACAAAACAGTGTACCACCAACCAAAAGGAATGACATATAATTGAATGATTAACAAAACGGCAATAACCACAAAGGTCCAAACGGCTAAATACACTTTAGTGGGCTTTAAACCCCAGGCAATGGGCAAGGTGTTGCAACCAAATTTCTGATCGCCTTCCATATCCTCCATATCTTTTAACGCTTCTCTTACCAAGGTTAATATAAAAGCAAATGCACTATATAATAAAGTAAGTTTTGCAAATTTTAAAACAGCTGCATTATTTATAGCAGGATGCATAATCTCTTGTATAGTAAACTTAGAAAAATAAACAATGGCAATAGACCAAGCAGTGAGCATAGCAATAATAATATTGCCTATTAAAAATTTCTTTTTAAATGTAGTGCTATAAAACCATAAAAATAAAATGGCCAATAAATTAGTAATATGAATATGCCAATACGATTGAAAAGGAAATACAATGGTGGAGATATACATACCCAATACACTGAAAATCAAATGCCAGAAAATAACCATCCTTCTGCTAATATAAGCACCTACCACTACCTTTTGTGGCTTGTTCACTTGGTCAATATTGACATCAAAATAATCATTAATCATATAGCCCGCAGCTGCAATTAAAATATTACTAGTGAGCATAAAATAAAAACGAATATCTACCTCGCTTCCTGAAATAGGAAATAGCGGTTTATAAATACAAAAATGCAGTAAGCATTCAGCCAATAAAATGAATAATAAATTTGGCCAACGCACTAATTTTAAAAAATGAATGAATAATTTCAAATTGATTATTTTAAATTCATTTTGACTGAATATGATCCTCTATATCCCAATGATCATTTAACTTTAATGTTTTTTCAATCACTTCTCTAGCACAACCCTCGCCGCCTTTCGCAATGGCTTTATAAGTAGCCATCGCTTTGATATCAATAGCTGCATCACTAGGACAAGCCGCAATACTTACTAATTGCATGGCTTCTAAATCGGGCATGTCATCACCCATATATAATATTTGATCAAGTGGGGTTGCATGTAAAATAGATAACTCTTCTAAAAGTACTTTCTTGTCTCTTACTTTCATAAATACTTGACTAACGCCTAATTTTTCTAAACGCTCTTTCACTTCATCAGAACTACCTCCTGAAATAATCCAAACCTTATAGCCTTTTTTAATAGCTAACTGAATCGCATAGCCATCTTTAATATTCATGGTTCTTGCCATCAGTCCATTGGGCATTACCAATAAATTGCCATTGGTTAATACACCATCAACGTCAAATACAAAACAAGTTATATTTTTGAACTTAGCTAACAAGACATCTTTATTTAGACAATAAAAGTAAGCTTATTTTTGATTATCACGCCACTCATACACCCAGGCGGATTGAATCATTTCCAGATGACCCTCACTAGACTCCTCTTTTTTACCCTCAAAATGTGGCAAGGATAAAACCCAATCCAATAAATCGGTGAAGCGCACTCTATAAATTTTTGACTCAGTAAAATCATCCCCAAATTTTTCATATAATTTTTGAGCGATGTCTTCATGATCATTCCAATGAATAGGTGGTTCAAACTGAGGCATAATGGTATAATTTTAAATGAGGTCTTGTATAATTTATTCTCCTAAAAATTGTGTTTGATCGGGAACTAATATTTCTACCTCTCCACTGCCTGCTAATAATTCGCATTGGCATCCTAATCTCGATTCTATTCTTGGGCTCACTGCTCTATCAATAAAATCTTCTTCTTTATCCGATAACTCTTGTAAAAATTCAGCACCATTCTTTATATATATATGACAGGTACTGCATGCACAAACACCCCCACAATTATGGTGTAATTCAATACCTGCATCTAATAGCACTTCTAATAAGCTATGGTCTGGCTTAATGTCATTTAAAGTAACTGGTTCTAACCCTTTTTGTTCAAAATTAATTTTTAACGAATACATAGGTCAATCTTAGATTTTTGTAAAAATACTAGATATCATGCAATGCCTTCATTACATTTTTATTTTTCTTTGTCGAAATACAAAAAAA